>CAZJTB010000131.1:1353-7112 GCA_964548485.1 uncultured Chryseobacterium sp.
CATGCGCTGCGGGAGCATGACCGGTTGAACACGCCGGAGGAGCGCGCGCGGCGGATCCGGTTCGCACAGGAGCGCTCCATGGACCGGTTGATCGCGCGCATGGAGCAGGAGCTCAACGCCTTCTAGCATGCAGCCCCTGGTCTCCATCGTGATGCCCGCCTACAATGCCGAGGCGTGCATCGGTGATGCAATCAAGAGCGTGCTGGCCCAGGAGCATGGGAACTGGGAGCTCATCGTTGTGAACGACGGCAGCACCGATGGCACCGCCGATGTGGTGGCACGCTTCCGGGATCCGCGCATCCGCTTCTTCTCGCTTCCGGCGAACAAGGGTATCGGCTTCGCGCGCAACAAGGGCCTCGATGAAGCCGTCGGGGAACTCCTCTGCACGTTCGACTCGGATGATGTGATGCCGCCGCGGAGCCTCTCATCGCGCATCGCCGCGCTCGGCGCGCATCCCGAAGCCGATATCGTGGACGGTCGCGTCCGCTTCATGGACCGCGACCTGCAGCGGACCCTGCGTGAGTTCAGGCCGACCTTCGAGGGCGAACCGCTGGATGAGCTGCTGGGCCTCACCGGCTCGTGCTTCATGGGCTGCTCCTGGCTGATCCGCTGGCCCAAGGGCCTGAGCCTGCGCTTCAACACTTCCCTCAGCCATGCCGAGGACCTGCTCTTCTACATCGGTTATGCCAGAGGCCGCCGGTACATCGCCGTGGACGAGGAGGTGCTCCACTACCGCATCACCGGGCAATCCACCATGGCGGACATACCCGGCTTGGAGCGCTCCTACCGCTACATCGGTGAATGGCTTGTGGCGCATACCGAGACGGCCACGCCCCTGCAGGCAAGGCGGTTCAATCGGCGCTGGCGCCGCATCATGTTCCGCACCTGGATGAAACGGGGGGCGCCGTGGGCTGCGTTGCGCGCGCGCTTCGCCTAAGCCGCGCCAGGGGGAGAATTCAGCACCTCGAACATGCGTTGCAGGCCTTCTTCGAGGCTCACGCGCGTGCGCCAGCCCCAGCAGGAGCCGATCAGCCCTGCATCGAGCACGTTGCGGCGGATGGCCGCCTTCGGAAGCGCAGGCGCTGCGACATGGAATGGACGCCCGCTGATGGCTCCGATCAATGTGGCCAGTTCGCCAAGTGTGGTGCCCCGACCGGTTCCAACATTGAGAACGGGATGCGCGATGGGCGCTGCGATCGCCAGCAAAAGGGCGCGCACCATATCGTCGATGTGCAGGTAGTCGCGCTCCACGGCCAGATCTGACCAGGTGGTTCCCTCCTGGCCGGCCAGCGCCGCTTGCATCCAGTGCTCGATCACGCCCTGCGGCTGGTCGTGCGCCCTGGCGCGCCCATACACGTTCGATGGCCGCAGGATGAGGTGCTCGATGCCTGCATGGCCTGCCATGGCGGCGAGGTAGCGCTCCACGCAGAGTTTCGAAGCGCCATACGCGCCAGTTGGGCGCACCGGTTGCTCCTCCGTGATGGGGAGCCGCCCGGCCTCGCCGTAAACAGTGCCGCCGGATGAGATGAACACGATGCGCCGAACACCCGAAGCGATGGCTGCGCGGAAGAGGCGGAGGCTGCCCTCCACGTTCGCGCGCAAATCGCCGATGGGATCCAGATCCGCCGTGGCAGGCACGGTTGACCAGCCTGCATGGAGCAGCACCTGCGCACCGCTTAGCCCGTCGCGCAGCGCGGCATCATCTCCAGCGGGCATCAGCCCGGCTTCCAGGCCCGGATGCACGGCTGATACACGCAGCCGGGCCGACTCGCTGGAAACAAGCGCCCGCACGGATGCCCGACAGCCGGGAACGCCATGCTCGAGCACATGGGTGATGAAGCGCCCCGCGATGAAGCCGCTGCCACCCGTCACGGCCACCAGGAGCTCGTCCGGCATCGTGCGCTTCGCCGTGGTCTGCATGATTCTGTTCAAGGTCTCTCGAAGATGCAACCGGAGGCGCGCAATAGTACGGCCCGTGGGGCGCCGATGGACCATCAGCGCGCAGCAGCGGCGGGATCAGCCCGCTTGCCGCAACAGGTCGTGCAGTACGCGCACCATGGCCCCCGTGTCGCGATACTGGCGCGCGCATCGGATGCAGCGCTCGCGCAGCGTCTCACGGCCTCCGGCGCGCCAGCGATTTATCGCCGCAACCACTGCCGGGGCCTCCCCGGGCACCAGGTCCTTCACAGCCGTGCCGGTATCCTCCTGCACGGCGATCCGATGATCATCCGAGACCCCGAAGGGGATGATGATGGGAAGCCCGGCGGACCAGTAGTGGGCCGTCTTCACCGGCGTCCTGAACGCCTGGCCGGGTGTGGGCGGTATCGCCACCACGCCGGTATCCGCCGCTGAGAGGTGCTTGCTCAGCTCTTCCGGCGGCACGGGCGGCAACAGGTGCAGACGCCCGGCCAAGGGGATCGCCAACGGGTGCTCCTGGATGCGCGCCAGCTCCTCTTGCTGGGTGATGATAAGGAAATGCAGCGCCGCATCCTCGGCGGCGAGCGCTCCGATGAAGGCCATGTACTGATCGACCGTGTGGTAGATGCCGGCGAACTTGCCCACATAAGCCACAACCCACGCATCAGCGCCGATGCCGAGCTGCGCGCGCAGCACCTGCCTTGACGGCTGGTCGCAGGCTGCCTCTTCAGTGTCTATGGTGATGGCCTGCAGGGCCAGCCTGCCTTGTGCTCCGTGCGCGCGTACGTATTCGAGCACCGCCGTGGTGGGGGCGATCAGCGCGGCCGAACGGCGCATCTGCAGGCGCTCGGTCCAGGCCACCACACGGGCCTTGAGCGAATCCTTGGGCCAGATGCCGAGGTCGGTCATGTAGCGGCTGTGCGGCTCGAAGCAGACAACGAGGCAGGGGCCCAGGCCGAGCATGGTGGCGATGATGGCGTAAGCGCCGCCGAACGAGAGGTACCCGAGCTGCCAGCACTTGCCTTGCCTGATGCGGAAGCGCAACGCGCTCAGGAGCATCCGCAGCAGGTTGCGCGCACGCTGCCACCATTGCCAGCCACGCACATCGTAATGCATGGGGCACCAGCTGATGCGCGCATCCTTCAGCAAGGCAGCGGCCCATGAAGGCACGGAAGCGCCGGGCGGCTCCTCGGTGAAGAGGAGCACCGCGTGGAATGCGCCCTCCTGCTGCAGCCGAACGAGGTAGTCGAGCATCAAGGGAGCCACGAGCGGATCGGCGATGCCATGGGTGCAGTACACCACCGCCGAGCGGGCCTTCCGCCGCTCTTCGGCGCCTTGCGGGGCAGGTGCGCCAGCTGTTGCCATGGACCCGCAAAGGTGGTCATCGCACGCGCGCCAAGCGGCCGATGAGCGAAGGTTGCGCACATTAGCGGCCCACCATGCCTGCCTCGAAGCCCAGGCCCCGCCTCATCCGCCTGATTTCCGCCCTGCGGTGGTACGCGGTGAACATGGCCGCATGGCTGCGCGGCTCTGGCGGTGCAGGCACCGAAGTCAAGGTGGCCCACCTCGATGTGCGGCGCAACCTCTGGCATCGGTACCTGCACATCCTGATCCTGTTCCTGCAGCTGAATGGCTACCGGGTGGAGCTGCGGCACCGCTGGCGATTCGTGGCCGATTGGGCCTCGAGCGATCTTTTCCGTCGATTGCGTGGACTGAGACTCGTTCTCCGTCCCCCCGCGCGCGGCGCCGACCTCATCATCACGGATCGCGCGGGCACGCCCGGGACGCTGGTGCTCGATGCGGATTACTTCAGCCTGCCCGATGAAGCCCCCACCGGCTATCGCGCGCCCATGCCCATGGCCGACACGGCGTACCTGCTGGGCGTTCATGAGCGCTCCATCGACCTCAGCGCCGAACGGCAGCGGGCCATCTTCTTCTTCGGGAACATGGACCGCCACGCCTATGCCCGGCCCGAGGTGCCCACGCTCTTCGGATGCATGGACCGCACCCACCTGCTGGATGCCGTGCGGCGCGCGCGCCCACACCGGGTGCATGAACCAACCGGGGAAGGCGGCATCGGCATCACGGATGGGCGCGACATCGTGCTGGTTGACCGCGCTCGGCACTACATCGCCCCGAAAGACCTGCCAGCGGTGCTTGCCCGATTCGATTTCTTCCTGGCTCCCGCCGGTGTGATCATGCCCTTGTGCCACAACCTGGTGGAGGCCCTTTTCGCCGGCTGCATCCCCATCCTCCAGCACGCGCACCTGCTCGATCCGCCGCTGCAGGATGGCGTGCATTGCTTGAGCTTCCGCGATGAGGAGGGGCTCATCGCGGCGCTCGACCGCGCGCGTGCCATGAGCGCCGAGCAGGCAGCTTGCATGCGGGCTTCTGCCCGGGCCTATTACGATGCGTACCTCTCTCCCCAGGCGGTGGTGCGCCGCCTGGAGCAGCAGCGCGAAGGCCGACTGCGGCTGAATGCCGAATCAGCCAGCGTGCGGATCCTCGAACGCAAGCTGCGCGCCAGCAGCGGTAGCGGTTGGCATGCAGCAACCGCTTAGCGTCGCGCCTTCTTCGCAGCAGGCTGCTTAACCGCCCGGGGCTGACCGTGCAGGTAGTCGCGCAGGTCGAACCGGGCGTTGGTGCGCTTGGCCTGCAGGCGCCGCGCATTCAGGTACGTGAGGATGTAAAGGCCGGCGACCATGAACGGCACCAATGGGATCTTGAAGCGCACCAGCGCCCCGAAGTTCGGCGTGGAGACGCCCAGGCTGAACCCGAACAGGAGGGTGAAGGCCACGCACATCAGCGTGAGCGGATTCTTCACCACCGTGCTGATGAAGAAGGTGATGCGCGTGCGGAGAAGCACGAGCAGGGAGAACGCCAGCAGCCAGAAATTCTCCAAGCCGCTGAGGGCCACCACCGCATTGCGCGATTCCCATAGGTAGGGCCTGAAGAGCGCGGCATTCGTGGCCACGGGGAACTTGCTCAGCAGGTTCGGCAGGGAGCCATCCAACTCGCCGATATCGAAGTAGTTCTTGCCGTACACATCGGACCGCTTCATATCCACCTGGATGGTCACGGCGGTCTCCAGCGCCTTGTCCAGCGAGAACTTGTCCAGCTTGTCGCCCAGCTTGCTGAGCACATAGAACGAGGCGGTGAGCAGCACCGAGACCACCACCGGAAGCGCCAGGAACTTCACGAACGCGCTGCGGATGCGCGCCACCCGGTAATAGAGGATCCAGGCGATGGTGACCGGGAAGAGCGTCATGAAGATATAGGGCTTCATCACGATGAGCACGGTGGCGCTCACGGCGAGGCCCAGCGCATTGAAGGTGAGGTTGCGCCGCTTGAAGTACAACTCATCCATGCAATGCACCCACCAGCAGGTTGCCGACATGGTGAAGGTGTCCTTCATGATGCCCGAGCCCCAGAATATGACCGACGGCATATAGAGGAAGGCGATGGCGAATTTGTTCCGCAGGTCAGGGTAGTACGAGACGAATGTGCGGTAGCAGCGCCAGATGCCGAAGTAACTGAAGCTGGCCAGGACGAGGGTGGTGATGAGGTAGCTGTTGAAGGTGAGGATCACGATCGGGCTGATGAGCCGGATCACCGCATAGGCGCGCGAATCGAAGTACATGTAGGCGAACGGCCATCCGGTATGCTCGTTGAATCGATTGAGGTTGGCCTGGTCGTTGGCGCCGAACAGCACCTCCAGGTAGGACATGAAATCGAGCTTCGCCAGATTGCTCAGCGCCACCGCTGAATAGAAGTACATGATGGTATCGCCCCCCTTGTAGTAGTAGAAGTAGATGAGGCAGAAGGCGATGCCCCCCACCATG
>CAZJTB010000132.1:0-7085 GCA_964548485.1 uncultured Chryseobacterium sp.
AGGCGCGCGGCATCCGCGTCACCGGCAGCGAACTGGTGGGGCTCATCCCCAAGCAGGCGCTGCTCGACGCGGCCGACTTTTACTTGAGGCGCCAGGAGCGCAGCCTCGGCATCCCCGAGCGCGAGAAGATCAAGATCGCGGTGAAGAGCCTGGGCCTCGACGACCTCGGCCCCTTCGACCCGCAGAAGAAGGTGATTGAGTACATGCTGGAGGAAGCGGGCAGCGAACGCCTCGTGCGCATGGACCTGAAGCGCTTCAGCGAGGAGACCGCCAGCGAGAGCCCCGCGCCCGGCGGCGGCAGCGTGGCTGCTTACGTGGGCGCGCTGGGTGTTGCGCTGGGCACCATGGTGGCCAACCTCAGCGCCCACAAGCGCGGCTGGGACGAGCGCTGGGAGGGCTTCAGCCACTGGGCGGTAAAGGGCGAGAAGCTCCGCAACGAGCTGCTCTTCCTGGTTGACGAGGACACGCGCGCCTTCGACCGCATCATGGCCGTCATGGGCCTGCCCAAGGGCAGCGATGCCGAGAAGGCCGCGCGCAAGGCCGCCATCACCGAGGCCACCAAAGGCGCCATCAACACGCCGCTGCGCACCATGCAGGTGTGCGTGGAGAGCATGGCGCTGATGAAGGCCATGGCCGCCGAAGGCCTGCCTGCCAGTGTGAGCGATGCGGGCGTGGGCGCCCTGTGCGCGCGCGCTGGAGCCCTGGGCGGCTACCTCAACGTGCGCATCAACTGCGCTGGGCTGGATGATGCCGCCTTCAAGGCCGATGTGCTGGCCAAGGCCGAGGCGCTGAAGGCGGAGGCCGAGGCACTGGAGGCGGAGGTGATGGCCCAGGTGATTGCCAAGGTGTAGGGCATCCACCGCCATCGCCTGAAAAGACCGCCTCCCGGGCACAACACCCGGGTGCCCGCGCGCGTAACATTGGCGTGACCCGCACCGCGCCATGACCGCCCGACTCACGATCCGCACCTGGTGGCGCCGCGTGCTCTACTTCTTCCCCTTCCAGCTGCTGCTGCTGCACCTGAAGAAGAACCACCTGCTGCTCCTCGCGTGGCTGCTGCTCTTCGGCTACATCACCGAGAGCCTGGGCGTGAAGTACGGCGTGCCCTACCTCTTCCTCTTCCCGGAGTACTTCGGCACGGTGGGCTTCTGGTCGCACCTCATCACGGGCTTCGCGCTGGGCGGCTTCATCACCGCCTTCAACCTGTACAGCTACGCGATGCACGGGTACCGCTTCCCCTTCATCGCCACCATCGCTCGGCCTTTCCTGAAGTTCAATGTGAACAATGCCATCATCCCGGTCCTCTTCATCCTCACCTACCTCTGGTGCGCGGCCCGCTTCCAGTACACGCAGGAATTGATCCCCGCCGGCCAGGTGGCGCTGCACCTGCTGGGCTTCCTCGCGGGTGTCGCGCTCTTCCTGGGGCTGGCCCTGCTCTACTTCACCCGCACCAACACCGACCTGCACAAGCTCCTGGGCCGGGCGCCGGAGGAATACCAGCCCGAGGAGCCGCTGATGGACATCATCGGCCCCCAGCACGATGCCCCGCCCAAGCGCCGCAGCGAGCGCCGCAAGGCCATGCGCTGGCTACGCCGCCAGCAACGCACCGAGAAGTGGCGCGTGGAGACCTACCTGACGCCCCGCCTGCGCATCATGCTCGCGCGCAGCAGCAGCCACTACGATCAGGAACTGCTCCGCGACGTGCTCTGGCAGAACCACATCAACGGCTCCATCTTCGAGGTGGTGCTCGTGCTCACCTTCATCGCGCTGGGCGCATTCAGCGATGTATCGCTCTTCGCCATCCCGGCGGGCGCCAGCGCCTTCCTGCTCTTCACCATGCTGCTCATGCTCATCAGCGCGCTGTTCAGCTGGCTGCAAGGGTGGACCGGCACGCTCATCCTGCTGGCCTTCGTGGGCCTCAACTGGCTCAGCCAGCGCACCGAAGGCTTCCTGTACGACACGAGCGCGTACGGCCTCGACTACAGCGCGCCGCCCGCCACCTACGACCGCTCCACCATCACCGGGCTCGCCAACGACACAGCCGCAGCCCGCTCCGACGCGCGCGCCATGGAGGGCATCCTCGACCGTTGGGCCGCGCGCAACGCCTCCATGGCGCCCCCTGGCGGAAAGCCCAAGCTGCTGCTGATCAGCACCAGTGGCGGCGGCCTGCGCAGCATGCTGTGGAGCCTGCGCTGCATGCAGGTGGCCGACAGCCTGCTCGGCGGCGACCTGCTCGACCGGGCGGCGCTCATCACCGGATCATCGGGCGGGCTCATCGGCGCCGCCTATTACCGCCAGCTGCGGCATCACGACCAACTCCAGGTGAGCGCGATGCGATTCGACCATCGGCTCCTCGATGAGGTGAGCAGCGACATGCTCAATCCAATCGCCTTCAGCTTCGTCACCAACGACATGTTCATCCGCTGGCGGAGCGTTCGCGACGGCCCGCGCCGCTACACCCTTGACCGCGCCGAGGCCTTCGAGCGACGCCTGAACGCCAATACCCGGGGCCTCCTCGACATCCGCTTGGGCGACATGGCCGAGGCCGAGCGCGAGGCCCGCGCGCCGCTGCTCATCGCGGCCCCGGTGAGCATCAACGATGGCCGCCGGCTGCTCATCAGCGCGCAACCCGCCGCGCACCTCACGGCCATCACGCCCACATCGCGCGTCAACGTCCAGAGCCAGGCCGAAGCCATCGAGTTCCGCCGCCTCTTCGCCGCCCATCAGCCTGACAGCCTCAAGCTCTCCAGCACGCTGCGCATGAGCGCCAGCTTCCCCTACATCACGCCGGTGACCACGCTGCCCAGCGCGCCCTCCATGCGGGTGATGGACGCCGGCGTGCGCGACAACTACGGCTACCGAACCATGCTCTCCTTCCTCATCGCGCACAAGCGCTGGATCGAGGACCATACGGGCGGCGTGGTGCTGCTGCAGCTGCGCGATACGCAGAAGGAGCTGGAGGTGCAGCCCGCCAGCAGCTCGCTCTTCGGGCGCGTGGTGGATCCGGTGGGCAGCGTGTACGACAACTTCGTGCGGGTGCAGGATCAGGACTACGACTACATGCTGCGCCTGTTCGGTGAGCCTGGTAGCGTGCCGCTGGAGGTCATCGACATCCAGTTGCGGCACGGCGCCGAGGAGCGCATCTCGCTCAGCTGGCACCTCACGCGCGTGGAGCGCGAGCGCGTGCTGCGCACCGTGGGCAGCCCGCTGAATCAGGCGGCCTTCGCGCGCCTCGTCAACTGCCTGGGGCGCTATCCAGCCCCCCTGGCCGATGCCACCGGATCAGCCCATTGAGGGGGTCGCGCTCGGCCCTCACCAGCTCCATGCCGTGGTCGAGCAGGCAATTGGCGAGCACCTCGCGCCACGCATGCGCGATGGAGCCTGTCGCGAACACCCGTGCGCGCTGCTCGGGCGGGTGGAACGGCTTGAACGCCTCGATGAAGGCATGGAAGCGCGAGGCCACCAGGTCGCGCGCATAAGCCGTATCGGCGATGGCGGCGAGCCGGCCGGCGTAGGCCGCGAGCGCGCGCGAAGGGAAGGGTGAGCGGTACACCTCCTGCAGCACCAGCTCGCGCTGCGGGCCCTTCTCGCCGAAGAGCGCGAGCCGCGCCGCCTCGGGCATGCGCCGGTAGAAGGCATCCTGCAAGAGCATGCGGCCGATATCGGCGCCGCTGCCCTCATCGCCAATCACATAGCCGAGCGACGGGAAAGGCGTGCGCAGCACCCGCCCGTCGTACCAGCCCGCGTTGGATCCGGTGCCCAGGATGAGCACGAGGCCCGCCTCATGGCCGCACAGCCCAAGCGCCGCGCCCTCCAGATCGGAACGCACGCTGATGGCGGCCGACGGCCACACCTGCCGGATGGCGCTCTCCATGGCCGCGATGGGCTCGGGCGCGCCGCAGCCAGCGCCATACACCGCGATGCGGGAGGCGCTCAGGGCGATGGGCAGCCGCTGGTGGAAGCAGCCCGTGATGCCCTTGGCGAAGGATGCCGCATCGCCGCTGAGCGGATTGTAGCCGGGCATGGCCTCGCCCGCCCCAGGCAGCACGGCCACGGCGCCGCCCGCATCCAGCAGGGCCCAGCGCGATGAGCTGCCGCCGATCTCCGCGATGAGCTCAGGCATGGCGCGAAGATGGCGCCTATCGCCCGGCGTTGAACAGGAAGTGGTTGGGGCTGGCCAGCCCGTTGCGCACCGCGTAGAGCACGATGCCCGCCGTGCTGTTCACGCCCAGCTTCTGCATGATGTTCTTGCGGTGCGAGGTGATCGTGTGGGCGCTCAGGCTCAGCTTCTCGGCGATGCGCGTGTACGATTGCCCCTCGGCGATGAGCCCGATGATCTCGCATTCGCGCTCACTGAGGGTGATGGGCGCGCAGGTGAGCGGCTCGGCCGTGAAGCGCTCCACATCGTGGCCCGCGCGCTTGAGGCCTTCGAGCACCTTGCCGCAGAAGAAGCGCTGGCCCTGCGCCGTGCTCATTACCGCATCGCGGATCTCCTGCAGGTCGCAGTCCTTCTTCACGTAGCTGGTGGCCCCCGCCTTCATCGCATGCTGCAGCACGACAGCCGATGGCGCGTGGGTGATGGCCACGAATCGCGTGCGCGGCGAACGCCGAAGCCCCTCGCGGATGTCCCGGGCGCCGAAACCTTCCGAGGTGTGATCGATCAGCACCACATCGGGGCGGTGCCGCACCAGCAGCGCCTGCAAGGCGATGCCGTCGCGCGCCTCGCCCACCACCTGCACCCCGATCCCGCGCTCGAAGAGCATCCGCAAGCCGGCCAGGGCCAGTTCGCCGTGGTCGGCCAGGAGCAGCTTGATGGGCCTCGCCATTGTTTAGAACGATTCCAAATGGGCGACGAAAGTACCCGCGCCCGGGCCTTCGTCCAACCGTTGATCTACACGATCGATCGTTCGATCACCGGATATCCTTGCCCATCGCGGCTCACCAGCGTCTGGGGGAAGATGGGGAGCGCTTCCTGAAGCAATTGGTCGGCGCTCTTGTAACGGGAGCTGAAATGCCCCAGCAGCAGCGCGCCCACGCCGGCATCGCGGGCCAGCATGGCGGCCTCCTCGGCGGTGCTGTGCATGGTCTCCTTGGCGCGCTTGGCCAACTGCCGCGTGAAGGTGGCCTCATGGTAGAGGAGGTCCACCCCTTGGATGAAGGGGACGAGTTCCGGCGCGTAGGCGGTATCGGAGCAGTAGGCGTATCGGCGCGGCGGGGGCGGCTCGCGGGTGAGCTCGGCGTTGGGTACCACCACCCCATCGTTGAGGAGCAGGTCCGCGCCGCCCTTGATCCTGCTTCGCATGACCGATGGAATCAGATGCAGCTTCTCCTTCCGCAGCGGCCGCGGCGCAGGGGTTTCCTCGAACACGAAGCCCGTGCAGGGCACCCGGTGGCGCAAGGCGAGCAAGGTCACCTTCACGCGCGCATCCTGCCAGGCGATGCGGCCATTCTCAGGCTCCAGCGCCTGGAACTCCAACGGGTAGCGCAGGTAGGTCTGCGAGGCGCGCAGCTGCACATCGATGATCTCCTTCAGCGGAGCGGGCCCATGCACGTGCAGCCTGCTGGTGCGGCCCATGAGGTGCATGCTGCTGATGAGGCCCATGAGGCCGAGGTAGTGATCGCCGTGCAGATGGCTGATGAAGATGTGCCCGATGCGCATGAAGCTGGCACCCATGGCACGCAACCGCTCCTGGGTGCCCTCGCCGCAGTCAATCAGGTAGGGCTCCTCGTGCACGATCAGGAGCTGCGCCGTGGGGTAGCGCCCGCGCGCAGGCAGTGCCGCTCCGGTGCCCAGGGTGATCAGCTCGAAGCGGCGGTGGCCCATGCGAAGCAGGAAGGCCCCTCGCGGAGCCTTCCGTCGATCATGGCTGCAGCTCCCTCAACGGCTCACCATCATGCGGCCGGTGAATGCCTCGCGCCCGGTCTCCACCTTGTAGAGGTACACGCCCTCCGGCAGGGTGCCCGCCTCGAAGGGGATGCGGTTGTGCCCCGCCTTGCCCACCGTGCGCAGGGCCCAAAGCTCCTCGCCGAGCAGCGTGAACACCTTCACCCGCACCTCGGATGCGCGCGAGAGGTCGAATTCGATCTGGGTCCGGGTGTTGAAGGGATTCGGCGCGGTGCGCACGCCTCCCAGGGCCACCGGGGCCACCTCGGCGATGCCGATGGTATTCTCCTCCACGATGATGCGGTACCCGGTGAACGAGTAGGGGTAAGGCACCGCTGCGTTGAACAGGGTGAAGTAGCCGGTGACATTCAGCTCCAAGGGATAGGTGCCCGCCGTGGTGGGCGTGCCTTGAACCACACCGCAGCCCAGCACCGAGGGCAGGTAGGTGCAGGGGCCTGCCGTCTGCGAGGCGCAGGCCACGCTCAGGCCATCGGGCAGGCCGGAGACCCCGTTGAACTGGATGCTATCGATGAGCACCGCCGGGAAGGTGGGGTTGATATCCTGCGCGTTGAGCGGCGCAATCAGGTTGAGGTCCTGGCTGTAAGCCATGCCCACCATGCCGTTCATGAAGTTGGTGGTGGTATCGGGCCACACGCCATAGACGCTGTCGGCATAGAGCGGATTGGGCGTGCATGGCACCTGCGCGAAGGCGCTGGACGCGGCGCAGAAGAGGACCAGGAGTAAAGGCTTTCGGCTCATGCGGTGATTCAGGATTCCTTGTTCACGTCCTTCTCGATCTCCTCCATGTACAGGAGGTCAACAGCCTCGGCCGCTGTGGGGGTGATGGAGAGGACGCTCTCGAGCTGGGAGATCTGCACGAGCTTCTGCACGGCCTCCTGCAATCCGCACACCACCATGGCGCCGCCCACGCTCTTGCAAAGGCGGTTGGCCACGAGCAGCGCGCTCAAGCCGGATGAATCGCAGTAGCGCGTGGCGCTCAGGTCGATGATGACGTTGCGCACGCCGGTCTTGTTCAGATAGACCAGCTCGCTCTTCAGCTCAGGCGCGCAGGTGGTGTCCAGCTTGTCAACCGCGCTGGTGACCAGCGAGTAGCGGCCTTTGTCTTCGATGGTGAAGTTCATGGTGAATGGCGTCCGGGCGAAGATAATCAGGGCCTCGGACCGTGAACGCCCTGGGCGAG
>CAZJTB010000133.1:0-7066 GCA_964548485.1 uncultured Chryseobacterium sp.
GAAGTCGTCGCTGTTCGAGATTCCCGCTGGTTACAACAAGTTCGAGCGGAACTGAGTGGCCGCATTGACGCGGAGGCGCAGAGAGGACCCTGCTTCACGCCGATTACCCTCCATCGAAGCTCAGCGTTGCACCGTTCGCGGTGACGCTGAGCTTCGCCATTCGGCCCATTACGAGGGCCCGGTTATCAGCGATGTGGCCGGCCGGGAATCCGTAGCACACCGGGTAGGGCGCATCGCCCACAGCCTCGGCCACGATCTGCTCAGCGGTCATTCCAAAGGGATCCAGTTCGTCCTTGTCCCGCATGCCGGTCATGCCGCCCACGATGAGGCCCGCAAGGTTGTTGAACCAGCCCGCGAGCTTCAGGTTCATCACCATGCGATCAACATGGTAAAGGAGCTCATCGATGTCCTCCAGGAAGAGGATCTTGCCCGTGGGGTCGATATCGAATGGTGTTCCGCGCAACGCATAGAGCAGCGACAGGTTGCCGCCCACGAGCAGGCCTTCGCCCTCGCCCGGCCTGACACGAGCCGCCATGGGCGCCGGATGGCTCATAGCGATGTCGAGGTGCTCGCCGAAGAGCGCGCGCCGAAGCGATTCGCGCGCATCGGGTGTCTTCGAATCGATGTTGAAGGGCATCTGGGCGTGCAGCGAAGGGAGCCCCAGGCCATGCAGCGTGTTGTGCAGCACAGTCACATCGCTGAAGCCCACCACCCACTTCGGGTTGCGCGAGAACACCTCCGGCTCGATGTGCTCGAGCAGGTGCACCGTGCCATAGCCGCCACGCGCGCACCACACCGCCTTCACCTGCGGGTCCTCGAATGCCGCTTGCAGATCGGCGGCTCGTTGCCTGGCCGTGCCTGCCTGCTGGTAGTGCTTCTTGCCGATGCACGAACCGAGCTTCACGTTCAGGCCCCAGCTCTTGGCCAGCTCGATGCCCTCGGTGAGCTCGTCGCGCATGATGGCACGGGCCGTGGGCACGATGGCGATGGTGTCGCCAGGACGCAAGGGGGCAAGGGCGGGCATGGGGGTGAAAAAGGGGCACGAAGGTGTGCAGCGCAAGGGATCCCCGCAACGCGTCCGGAAGGGCCTTTGGAAGCCGACCCAACGGGGCTCAGAACTTCACGGCAAGTCCGGCCTGCGCCACGGATTTGGCGCCCCCGACCTCGGCATAGATGCCTAGGTTGGGCACGAAGAAATAGCGAGCGCCCATGGTCAGTTCGAAGCCGAAAGGCATCAAGCTCTTCAACTCGACGCCACTGGTTCCGGAGCCGCTATCCTTCACGGTCCACTCGGCATTCCGGTAGCCCATTCCGAGCCCCAGGTAGGGGTCGAACTTGGGTCCGCGGCCGAAGTGGTAATTGAATCGCGCCAGGACGCTGTAGGTCTTCCGGGTCGTGGTCTCGGTGTAAGTGGAACCATCGCTCTCATAGTCGTATGACCACTCGTTGGTGGCATACGCCACATTCAGGCCCATGGCGATGTTGTCGGTGACGGCGTATTCGTACTTCAGGTAATACGGGCCCATGCCCCTGTACTTCACGTCGGTGAACTGATCGAAGTTCGAATTGAGCCCGCCCAGGAAGGTGATGAATCCATGGCCCAGGCTGATGGCCTGTGAGCCTTCGGGGAACGCCTGCGCGGCAACGCGCATCGGCATGATGGTGAGGGCTGCAGCGGTTGCGGCAAAGAGGGTGGCGATGGGCTTCATTCCGTGGTGCTTTTGCTCGAGGCATGCATGAGACGCGCAATGCGCCTTCGAGTTACGCTGCCGCTCCATGATTCATGCCAAACAGGGCGCAAGCAACGGTGTCGGTACTTTCGCGCCGAAGCGCACCCCTGTGAAGGATCCCGCCCGCCACACCGTCACCGCCGCCCTCCCCTACGCCAACGGCCCGCTCCACATCGGCCACATCGCCGGGGCCTACCTGCCTGCCGACATCTACGTGCGCAACCTGCGGCAGCGCGGCAAGGAGGTGCTCTTCGTCTGCGGCAGCGACGAGCACGGCGCGGCCATCACCATCCGCGCCATGAAGGAGGGCACATCGCCCCGCGCCATCGTGGACAAGTACCACGCGCTGATGGGCCGGGCCTTCCAGGACTTCGGCATCGGCTTCGACGTGTACCACCGCACCAGCAGCGAGCTGCACAAGGAGACCTCGCAGGGCTTTTTCCTGAAGCTGCTGGAGAACGGCGCCTTCAGCGTGAAGGAAGAGCAGCAGTACTTCGATGAGGAGGCCCGGCAATTCCTCGCCGACCGGTACATCATGGGCACTTGCCCGAAGTGCGGCAACCCCGATGCCTACGGCGATCAATGCGAGAAGTGCGGCAGCGCGCTCAGCCCCAAGGACCTGATCGACCCGCGCAGCACCCTCAGTGGCGCCAAGCCCGTGCTGAAGCCCACGCAGCACTGGTACCTGAAGATGGACGAGGCCCAGCAATGGGTGGATGCGTGGATGAACACCGGCGTGCTCGACGGCCTGCCGCATCATGACCCGAAGGAATGGAAGGCGAGCGTGCTGGGCCAATGCAACAGCTGGCTGAAGGACGGCCTGCGCCCCCGCGCCATGACGCGCGATCTGGACTGGGGCGTGCCCGTGCCACTGCCCGGCGCCGAAGGCAAGGTGCTCTACGTGTGGCTCGATGCGCCCATCGGCTACATCAGCGCTACCAAGCAATGGGCTGCCCTTCGGCAAGCTCAGGGTCAGACCACCGATTGGGAGAAATGGTGGAAGGCCGACGACACGCGCCTGGTCCACTTCATCGGCAAGGACAACATCGTCTTCCACGCCATCATCTTCCCGATCCTGCTGAAGCTGCACGGGGGCTACGTGCTGCCGCAGAACGTGCCGGCCAACGAGTTCCTCAACCTCGAAGGGCGGAAGATCAGCACCAGCCGCAACTGGGCCGTGTGGCTGCACGAGTACATCGAGCGCTGGCCCAACCGACAGGATGAATTGCGCTATTGCCTGGCGAGCATCATCCCGGAACAGAAGGACAGCGAGTTCACGTGGAAGGATTTCCAAGACAAGAACAACAACGAGCTGGTGAGCATCATCGGCAACTTCGTGCAGCGCGTGATGGTGCTCTGCCACAAGTTCTACGGTGGCCATGCGCCGCAGCCCGGCACCGCGAAATCCGATGACCTCGCGCTCTGGGGCACAGTGCATGGCAGCGCCGAGGAGATGGTGCGCGCCATCGATGCCTTCCGCCTGCGCGATGCGTTGCAGGCCGCCATGAACGTGGCGCGCGCCGGCAACAAGTACCTCAGCGACCACGAGCCCTGGAAGCTGGAGAAGACCGACCCCGATCGCACACGCGCCATCCTCGGCAACAGTTTGAATGTGGCTGCCGTGCTCAGCGCCGTGCTCGAGCCTTTCCTGCCTTTCACCGCCGAGCGCCTGCGCCGCATGCTGCGCATCGATGCGCATCCGTGGGATGCCGCGCTCCGCAGCGACCGCATCGCGCCCGGCCACGCCCTTGGTGCCGCCGAGCACCTCTTCAAGCCCATCACCGACGCAGAGATCCAGCCGGAGATCGACCGCTTGCACAATGCCGATCAGAAGATCAGCGGATCAGAGAATCAGAAAATGGAAAGCCCTGTGCCCGTTGTTGCTCCGAACAAGCCCAGCATCGTGTTCGACGACTTCGCCAAGCTCGATCTGCGCGTGGGCACCATCACCGCCGCCGAGCGGGTTCCCAAGGCCGACAAGCTGCTGAAGCTCAACATCGATATCGGTGAAGCGCAGCCACGCACCGTGGTGAGCGGCATCGCGCAGCATTACGCGCCGGAGCAATTGCCCGGACAGCAAGTGGTGCTGGTAGCGAACCTGGAGCCGCGGAAGATGCGCGGCGTGGAGAGCCAGGGCATGGTGCTCATGGCGGAAGATGCGAACGGCAAGTTGGTGTTCGTGCAGCCGAAGGAGGTGGTGGGGCCGGGGGCGGAGGTGCGGTGAACATCCGACTTCCGCGAACGCACTCAGAGCACCACGAATCGTGCGGCGCCATATTGCCCATTCGAGGCATTGACGAGCACGCAGTAGAGCCCTGGGGTAATGCCAGCAAGGTCCAGGCGTTGCTGCGTAATGCCCGCTGCGCGCGAGGCCAAACGCTCGCTGCGCACAATCTCTCCTGCGGTGTTGATGAGTTGAAGCTCCATGTCCTCCGCATTCGCGCTGTACTGCAGCATCGCCTGGTGCGATGCAGGATTCGGCATCACTTCTACACCGATCGCGCGCCCGACCTCGTCGGCTATCCCAAGGCCGGCGCCATCGTGCCATGCGGTGATCTCGATCGGAATGCCATCGATGGTCCCGGAGCCGATCTCGAGCAAGGGGTAGCGTACGCCTGGGGTGTAGAACCGGTAGGTGGTCAAGTCGTGGACCTCGGGGCTTCCACCGATCATGTCCGTGAACTGCTCATGCAGCCGCACGCGGAGCACATTGGTCACCGTTCCGTAGGGCATGATCAAGGTGCCGGCAGCATCGGCCAGCCCGCTCAAGGTGCCTGAGCGCGTCATGGGCGGCACCCCACCATAACTCGCCTCGAACGCATCGGTCCATTGCGTGCCAAAGGCGCAGGGATATGCCAGCCAGCGAGCAGCATCCTGGAAAACGAAGCCTTGCGTCTCGCCCTCCACGAAGGTCCCGTAATACCACCAGCCCGTATCATCGCAACGGAAGTACTCGGTGTCGGAATCCACGAAGGCGATGTTGGCCAAGGGGAACGAAGCAGCACCAGGCGACACGGATGCCGCGGCAGTCACGAGCTGGTCGCTGAAAGCCGCATCCAGGAAGCTGTAGTCCCAGGTTTGGCCTAAGCCAGCCGGGCCCACCGGCGCCTCAGCCAAGGCGAAGTTGATTCCGAATACATCACCTGGCAGCGGCGAGTTGGAGGCGTTCGTGAGCGTTTGTCCTTGGGCCATCGTGTGCCCCGAAATCAGGGCGGCGATGAGGATGTGCTTGTGCGTTAGTCGCATGCGATGTTCGTGTGCTTAAATCGTTGCTTGCTCCACCGGAGGGGCTGTCCATTCAGCGTAGGACACGCTTCATCCCGTGCCAGAGATTGTTCAGGTAAAAATCCTTGCTGACGCCGAGCAGGATGCCCGAGCCGCTGGCCTTCAAGTAGCCCGTATGCGCTCGTCCATCGGGCTCCACGCGGAAGCTCATGCGTGCAAGAAGCATGTCCTGGTTGTCGAAGAGCCAGCAATGACCAAGGCTCACGTTCACGATGGAGTGCCCCTTGCGGTTGTAGCCCTTGAGCATGACGCCCGCCATGCCGCCAAATGCATCCGGAAGCGAAGCCGCCTCCCGCAGCTCCCACGAAACGGGCCGGTCAGGCGCTGCATACCAAGAGCCGCTCGCCAGCAAGCCCTCGGTTGCGCCAGCACTGCTGAGCAAGTGTCCGGAGAACTGCGCCCAGCATTCCCACCTTGCGGATCGGTCGCGTGCTATTTGATCGCCTCCGCCCCAAAGCCGGAACGAAGCTGTCAAGCTCAGTTTCGAGGCCACCTTCCCGGTGTAGAAGGAGGACTGTTCCCCATGGCCAAAAACGCCAGCGCCGCTCAAATAGGCCTCCCCTTGAAGAGAAGCGCCGAACAGCGCTTCATCCTCCATGAAAGCCATCTCGAGCATCCAAGTGCGCGCCTTGAAGCCAAGGCCGAAGCCGAATAACAAGCCTTGTGGCGAGAAGGCGCGCATCGGCACTACCCGCGCATCGTGCCCGAACTCAGCAGGCAATGAGAACCCATCTCCAGGATTCAGGTGCCACTTCTTCTCGAAATGCGGCCGGAGGTAAACGCCTTGCTGGGCTGCGCATGCGCAGCCCAGCAAGGCGATGCCACAGAGAGCCGCAGTTCGCCGCATCAGTAGTTGTGCCTGAAGCCTACCCACGTGTCGGTGAGGAATGCGGTGGCGCATGGGGTTCCGTGACCGGAGCTTGGGCCGTTCCAATCCGGGCAATCGTGCTTGTATGGTCTGAAGTAGAAATAGACTTGATTCAGCCCCTTGGAACCCTGGTAAGACTGGAATCGACGGTTAGTGAGCTGCCAAGTGCCGGGGCTCCGAGTAGCGTAGCTCACCGTATTGCCGCACTTCTGCTTGTAATGGATGTATCCCTCATTTGCAGGCACCCCGCCCTTGAAGTAGAAGTGAAAGTTGATGCCGGAGGACCCCACAGGCGAGACCTTGGCAAACAAGCTGAAGTAAATGCCATACTTGGCATAGGTGGCGCTCGCCAAGCGGGTTGTGTTGTCGTTGAAGTAGGCTTGGTTGTACTTGCTTGGGATACCGGACTGATTGCAGAACGGCCAAAGCGCATCCGGCCGATCCACCTCATCAAGCACATTCACATCCGTTGGGTACTCCCTGACATCCTCATCCTCCGCATCCTCGGCCAGGAGCGCCTCGTACTTCAGGTCGTACTTGTCGCTAGCGATCACGTACACCTTGCCATCCTCCGGATTCACGCGGAAGATGTGGTCATCGATCCAGATGCAGAGGCGGTCGTTCAGCAGTTCCAGGAAATACGGGTCGTCGATCAACTGCAACAGGTCGGCATCCGTGCTGCGCGCTCCGGATTCAAGAGCCTTTGCCGCCGAGACGAAACCATCTGCGCTCTGCGCCGCACGAACGAACGCCTCCTGCAACGGGACGGAGGGCATGTCCACCGCTTGCTGGTAGTCTCCTTTGGTGGCGAAGTGGATCATGCCTTTCTCGATGGCGTAGTTCGGCAGCGTGATCGCCGTGCCTTGCTCTTTCTCTTTGGCGCAGCTTACTGCAATCAGGCTGCACATCAACAGGAATCCGACGGTGAATCTAATGCACTTCATGGCTCGTGGGTTTGGTTGCTCACTGGCACGATGCCAGCAAATCGGGCGGCAATTACCCCCCCCGTCCATTTCCAAATTTCACAGCCATCCGTTATCCACAACTCATCAACACTGCGCGGTGCTCGCGTATCCTATAACGCGGCGCCTGATCAGCGCACGCGTCACTCGCGGCAGCGCGCACATCGGGCAAGCCATGGTTCGCGAAGCAGAAGGAGGTGATTGGGCCGGGCGCGGAGGTC
>CAZJTB010000134.1:0-7054 GCA_964548485.1 uncultured Chryseobacterium sp.
TGCACCGTCTTTCCGTCCGCATCGACCACCTCCACGGCGCCGTCCTTCACGCTGCGATAAGTGTAGGCGCCATCCTTGAGCTCGGCCTGCTGGTAGAAGCGGTCGAAGGTGCTGTTGCTCATGTCGAGGCCCATGGCCTTGGTGGCGCGCGGATCGGGCACCCAGCGATGCTGCTGCAGCGATGGCTGCGGCTTGCCGTCCTTCATGCTGTACACCACGCGCTTGCCACTGTGCCCGATGAGCACGGCGTACTCGCCGTTGTCGTTGAAGGCGCAGTAATAGGCCGCGGTGCTGCCATCCTCGTTGTAGGGCAGCGTGAGCAGCTTCTTGCCGGAGGTGAGGTCGATGAGCTCTGCTCCCTTGCTCATTCCAACGAGCAGGCGATCGCCCTTGGGCGCTACGGCAAGGCAGGTCACCTCGGCCTTTGTGGCCCGCAGGGTCCGCTCGGCGGCTGGGAGCACTTGGGCGCCCGCGGCAGGTGCAAGCCAAAACGAAGACACCAGCACTAGAGCGCGAGACAACAGGTACCTGCTCATTGCTCCACGAGATAATGCTGCGAGCGCAGCCACTCCAAAGCGCTCTGCTGGTCGCCGAACAACTGGATGGGCCTGCCCGGCTTGTGGTACCGAACGAAGACGTTGGCCGCAAGCTGATGCCCGAAGTCGCGCACGATGATGGCATCGGCGGCGATGTGCCGGGACGACTCGGGCGACTGCGCCGCGAAGGCGCGAGCCTCGTTGCTCATCGTCGTATTCAGGCCCACGCTCACCATCAGCAGCACCTTGCGGCCCTTGCGCGCCTCATGGATCGCGTCGAACATGGCTTGGACGTCCTCCACGCTTACCAGATGGTCGTCCTTGAAGTGCGTATGCACGATGTCATCATCGAGGAAGGCGATGGTGGAAGCAGTAAGCTCAAGGATGCTCATGCACGCTGCGCAGAAGGGGTGCGAAGGTAGCCGGTCCGCATGCCTCGCCGCCGCGATGGCATCGCGTCGATGATGGTCGACCTCCGAATGGCCGGGTGCGCGAAAGTGCCGGGGCCAATGAATGGCTGGCGGAAAGCACCTGGGACAGGCGCCTTATTCAAGGCAGCAAGACCTTCTGGGTGGCGACTCCGCGCGCATCGCGCACACGCACCATCGCAAGGCCGGCAATGCCTTCGGTCGGGACCTCGTTAAGACCATCGCGCAGGCTTCCGCTCCGCAGCGCCCGGCCATCCACGGCAAAGCACTGGAAATCGCCCGCCCCAACCGACTCGATCAGGATGCCACCCTCGTGGAACCGCACCCGATGGCGCGCAGCAGGCCCATGGGCGAGGCCCGTGCCCACCTCAATCGCGAGCGGGCATCCCACCGGCGCATAGAACGCCGAGCCGCCCACCACCCGGATGCGATAGCCCGTACCAGCCTCCAAGCCGTCCGGAAGGGTGCATGGAATGCTGCCAACGGCGCTCCCCGACACGATCGATCCAATCACCTGTGGCGCGTCGAACGAGCCATCAGCCTGCGAAAGCTCGACCGTGAAGGCGACCGCGCCATTGGGCGCGCCGCCCGTGCTGTACCCCACCTGGAGGGCCTGGCCGGGCTCCACCACCGGCGCATCCGGCATGCAGTTCACATTGTAGATCAGCGCGAAATCGTCGTACCACACCTGCGTGCCCACCTGGCTGCCGGCGCTATCGCCTGCGGTGAGGATGAATAGGAGCCACTGGGGCTGCCAATCGTTGAGGTACTGGAATGGGGTGGAGAAACGGGTCCATTCGCCCACGGTTCCGAAGGGCGCTTTCCAAGAAGCCCCCGCCACATAGTTGCCTGCCGTGCCGAATGCGGGCAGCCTTCCTTCGCCCACATGCAGCAGCGCGCCCACGTTGGCGCGATCGCCGGCCTGCGGCGTGGCCTTGAACCAGCCCACGAGGCTATCGGGCCGGCTCGCGAGCGCCGTGCGCCACTGCTCGTTGTCTTGCACGGTGTACATGTAGCTATTCTCCACCGACAGCTCCGCATGCACGCGTCCGTTGGTGAGCAGCCCATTGGCCGGTCCGATGATGGAACTGACCGTGCGCAGGTTCACGCTGTACTGACCCGTGCGCGCATCGGTGCTGCGCCAGCACAGCTGCGGCACCAGGCCGTTGATGAAGGCGCCGCCGTCGCTGGTCTTGATGGAGCTCCACTGCTGCGGCTCCTGGGTGGCCTGGCCCACGTTATCCCATGCCTCGAACGACGGGTTCTCGGGCTGCGGCTGGGCACGTAGCGCGACGGCAACCGGAAAGACGAGCGAGATGAAGAGCAAACGGCCATGCATGCTGCGAAGGAACAACCCCGCAGGCGCTGTTGTTCCCCACCTAGATTCGCCGCCATGGCATTGCCACGCAAGGACCAATCGATCAATCTCCGCTTCCTCGAAGGCCCGCGTTCGCGATGGAAGGAACTCGTGAGCGTGGTGAGCATCGCTCGGGAGTTCATCTACGGCTTCCGCAAGCTGCACTTCGTGGGGCCCTGCGTCACCTTCTTCGGCAGCGCGCGCTTCACCGAGGAGCATCCGTACTACGGGGCGGCGCGCGAGCTCGCCCAGCGCGTGGGTCGCGTGGGCTTCAGCATCATGACCGGCGGGGGCCCGGGCATCATGGAAGCGGCCAATCGGGGGGCGCGCGATGTGGGCGCGCGGAGCATCGGCTGCAACATCGTGCTGCCCCACGAGCAGCAGCCCAACCCCTACCTCGATGTGAGCCTCACCTTCCACCGCTTCTTCGTGCGCAAGGTGCTGCTCGTGAAGTACAGCATCTGCTTCGTGGTGATGCCGGGTGGCGCCGGCACCGTGGATGAGCTCTTCGAGACGATCACCCTGATCCAGACCGGCAAGGTGCGCGACTTCCCCATCCTGCTCTTCGGCAAGGATTACTGGAACCCCTTGCTGCAGCAGATCGAGCGCATGGTGAGCGAGGGCACCCTGGGCCGGAAGGAGCTGGAATTCGTCTTCGTGGCCGATTCCGTCGAAGAGGCCACGGTATTGCTGCACGACCGCTTGGTGGCCATGTGGCAGCGGGCCAAGGGCCGGAAGGATGCGCCCAAGTGGTGGTTCCTCGAAGACCGTGTTAACGGCAGGTTAAGGAAGGCCGGGAAGGACTAACAGTTCCTTAATAAAGGCCGAAGGGCCGCATAACAGGCCGCCGGGACTTTTGCGCCGCGATTGAATGCCACCCATTCGGTCGCTTATGCGATGTACCGGAACCTGCTTCTCCTTCTTGCCCTTGCCGTGTCCGCCAAGGTGCTCGCGCAGAAAGGCACGGTGAGCGGAACCGTGACCGCCACAGAGGCGGGGCGCACCCAGCCGATGCCCTTCGTGAACGTGGTGCTCAAGGGCACCACCATCGGCGCCACCACCGACCTCGATGGCCGGTTCAGCTTCCAGGCCGAACCGGGCGCCCATGTGCTGCAAGTGAGCTTCGTGGGCTATGAGCCCATGGAGCAGGACATCACGGTGACGGCTGGCGGCACCACGAGGGCCGATGTGGCCTTGAAGGCCCAGGTGGTGGAGATGAGGACCGTGGAGGTGGTGACCACCCGCCGCACCGAGTCGGAGGCGGCCGTGGTGATGGAGACCCGCAAGAGCGAGCAAGTGGTGAACGGCGTGGGGCGGGAGCAGATCGCCAAGAGCCAGGACCGCACCTCCGGTGACGTGGTGAAGCGCATACCCGGGGTGACCATGGTGGGCGACCGCTTCATCATGATCCGCGGCCTGGCCGACCGCTACAACACCGTGCTGCTGAACGATGTGATGGCGCCGAGCCTGGAGGCCGACAAGCGCGCCTTCAGCTTCGACGTGCTGCCCAGCGGCGCGCTGGACCGCGTGATGATCTACAAGAGCGGCGCGCCCGAGCTGCCCGGCGAATTCGCCGGCGGCGTCATCAAGCTCTACACCGTGAACGTGCCCGACTCCAACAGCGTGCGCATCGATTACGGCGCCTCGTACCGCAACGGCACCACCTTCAGCGCCTTCAGCAACAGCCAGCGCAGCAGCACCGACTGGCTCGGCTTCGACGATGGCCTGCGCCAGCTGCCCGCCGCCTTCCCGGCAGACCTGCGCAACGTGAGCGCCCAGGGCCTGCAGACCGCCGGCCGCGCGCTGGCCAACAACTGGAGCGCGGAGCGCGGCAACGCGCCCCTTGACCAGCGTCTGGGCATCACCCTGGCCCGCAGGATCGGAGGCAGCGAAGGCTTCGCGCGCGGCGGCAACATCACCAGCCTCAGCTACAGCGACACCCGCCTGAGCTACACCGCCAAGAACTACAACTACAACGTGTACGACCCGGTGCTGGGCCGCAGCGACAGCATCTACAACTACAGCGACAACGAGAACATCCGGCAGGTGCGCGTGAGCGCCCTCAGCAATTTCAGCCTGCTGCTGGGCAATCGCACCAAGGTCGAATTCCGGAACCTCTTCACCCAGCAGGGCACCGACCAGGCCACCCTGCGCACGGGCCGCAACTTCGAGGAGCAGTTCGAGGTGAGGAACTACGCCTTCCGCTACCAGCAGCGCACCATCTACAGCGGCCAGCTGCACGGCAGCCACGAGCTCAAGAGCGAGGTGAGCAAGCTGGAATGGACCGCCGGCTATGGCCTCGCATGGAGCAAGGAGCCGGACTTCCGCCGCATCCGCACCGTGCGCGACATCAACACCACCGACGCCAACACGCCCTTCCAGACCATCATCCCGCCGGGCGCCACCACGCTCGATGCCGGCCGCTTCTACAGCGACATGGACGAGACCGTGAAGACCGGGCGCCTGGACTATGAGCACAAGCTGGCCGGCGAGCGCGTGAGCGTGAAGCTGCGCACGGGCCTCTACACCGAGATCAAGGACCGCGCCTTCGAGGCCCGCTGGATGAGCTTCCGCGCCGCGAACCTCATCACCTTCGACCAGGGCCTGGCCTTCAGGCCGCTGAACGAGGTGTTCGCCGCCGAGAACATCAACCCCACCGCCGGCTTCAAGCTGGAGGAAGGCACCAACCCCAGCGACCGCTACACCGCATCGAACCGCCTCTACGCCGCTTACCTGGGCGGCACCATGACCATCGATGCCAACACCACCATCAGCGGCGGCGTGCGCGCCGAGCACAACACCCAGCAGCTTCAGAGCCGCACCTTCGGTGGGCGGCGCGTGATGGTGGACAATCCCGTGCTGAGCATCCTGCCTTCGATCAACGCCAGCCGCGCCATCACCGAGCGCGCCCAGCTCCGCGTGGGCTACGCCGGCACCGTGAACCGGCCCGAGTTCCGCGAGCTCGCTCCCTTCGCCTTCTACGATTTCAGCTTCAACAACGTGCTGCGCGGCAACGACAGCCTGAAGGTGGCCACCGTGCAGAACGTGGACGCGCGCTACGAGTTCTATCCCAGCCCGTCGGAGATCATCAGCGTGGGCGCCTTCTACAAGCGCTTCACCGACCCCATCGAGATGTTCTTCCTGCCCGGCGCGGGCAGCGGCGGCACCCGCAACTTCACCTTCGGCAATGCCACAAGCGCCACCAGCGTGGGCCTCGAGCTCGAGGCGCGCCGCTCGCTCAACCAGCTCTTCGCCGAAGGGTTCCTCAGCCGCGTGGGCGTGATGCTCAACGCCGCCTACATCATCACCGAAGTGGACCTCGGCGACGGCTCGGCCGGGCAGAAGCAGCAGCGCCCGCTCATGGGCCAGAGCCCCTACATCGTGAACGCCGGCCTCTACTACCAGGACCGGGAGCGCAACCTGCAGGGCAGCATCCTCTACAACGTCATCGGCCCGCGCCTCTTCGCCGTGGGCACCTATGGCACGCCCGACATCTACGAGATGCCGCGCAACGTGATCGACGTGGCCGTGACCAAGGGCCTGGGCCGCCGCCTGGAGGTGAAGCTGGCCGCCCAGGACATCCTGAACCAGCGGGTGCTGCTGCTGCAGGACAGCGACGACGACGGGCGCATCGGCGGGAAGGACGAGGAGATCATGAGCTTCAGGCGCGGGGCCTACTTCACGGTGGGCCTGGGCCTCCGCTTCTGACCGGGCTGGCTTAACGAAATCATAACGATCCTTCGCGATCGCATAACGCAGGGCTGACCCCGCGCTAACAGCCGAGGCGTCACTTCGCCCCGCGAAAACGAAACACAACCAGACCACGATGAACCTCTTGAAGACTCCGGCCGCCGGCCTGATGATCCTCGGGCTACTTGCCGCAGGGCTGCCCGCCTGCAAGAAGAAGAAGGAGGGCTGCACCGATGCCGCCGCCACCAACTACGATCCCGACGCCGAGAAGGACTGCTGCTGCGAGTACGCCACTGTGAAGCAATTCACCGTGACCGACCTCGGTGGCGGCGTTACCCAGGTGGAGGGCGAGACGGATGTGAACTTCACCTTCAGCAGCGACCGCAAGTGGCTCATGAAGGGGTTCATCTACGTGAACAGCGGCGCCACCCTCACCGTGCAGCCCGGCACCATCGTGAAGGGCGACAAGGACACGAAGGGCACGCTCATCGTGCGCCGCGGAGGCAAGCTCAACGCCGATGGAACCGCCAGCCAGCCCATCGTGTTCACCAGCAACCAGCCCGCGGGCTCGCGCAGCTACGGCGACTGGGGCGGCATCGTGCTCTGCGGCCAGGCCCCGCACAACCAGCCCAGCGACCCCGTGATCGAGGGCGGGCCCGACGCACGCTATGGCGGGAGCAGCGCCAGCGACAACAGCGGCATCCTGCGCTACGTGCGCATCGAGTTCCCCGGCATCGCCTTCCAGCCCAACCAGGAGATCAACGGCCTCACCATGGGCGCGGTGGGCAGCGGCACCATCATCGATTACGTGCAGGTGAGCTACTGCGGCGATGATAGCTACGAGTGGTTCGGCGGCACGGTGAACGCCAAGCACCTGATCGCCTTCCGCGGCTGGGACGATGACTTCGACCAGGACTTCGGCTGGCAGGGCAAGGTGCAGTGGGCCGTGAGCCTGCGCGACCCCGCCATCGCCGACCAGAGCAGCAGCAACGGCTTCGAGTGCGACAACGACGCCGCTGGCAACCCCGCCTCGCCTTACAGCC
>CAZJTB010000135.1:0-2492 GCA_964548485.1 uncultured Chryseobacterium sp.
CTGGCAATTGAGCGTCTTGTGGCGCGAGAGCTCGTTCACGGGCTTGCGCATCTCGGGCCAGATATCGACGAGGAGCCCGTTGGGATTGAGCACATAGCTGGCGTCCTTCAGCGGGAAGGGCTCAATGGCGTAGCAGCCCATATCATGCTCCGGGCGGTAATAGCCGCCGCCGCCCCGGTAAAGGGTGAAGCGGAGCCGGCCGCTGCTCAGCCCGCTCTTCTGGATCACCGCCGCGATGGCCTCGCCGAAGCGCTCGCGATCGAGCCCGGCGGGCAGGGCGATGCGGAGCAGATCGGCTCCGGTGCTCAGTCGGGCCCAATGGGCATCGAGGAAGCACGGCCGGCCATTCACCACGCGGATGCTCTCGAAGAGCCCATCGCCGAAATGGAAGGCGCGGTTATCGAGCCGGAGCACCGGGGCATCGGCCGGGTGCAGGGTGCCGTTGAGATCGACCCACTCGCTCATGCGGGGCGAAGTTCGCGCTTCAGCAGCGGAAGCAGTTCGCTGTTGGGCACCACCTGGATGGCCCGGACCCCCACGGTCTGGGCGGCCTGCACATCGCGCTCGCGATCGCCCACCATCAGTGACCGCCCCGGATCGATGCCGTGACGGGCCATGGCGCGCTCCAGCAGCAGGCTGCCCGGCTTGCGGCACAGGCAGCGGCCCTTGCTGGGATGGTGCGGGCAGTACAGGATGTCCGCGAAGGCCGCTTGGCCCGCCGCCTCGCGCAGCCGGGCGTGCAGGGCGGCAACCTCGGCATGGCCGTAGAGGCCGAGCCCGAGGCCGCTCTGGTTGGTGATAACGACCAGCACGTATCCCATCGCGTGAGCATGCCGGAGCGCCTCGGGCACCCCGGGCAGCACCTCGAAATCCGCCATCCGCCAAGTGTGCTCTCCGCGCTCGCGGTTGAGCACGCCGTCGCGGTCGAGGAAGAGGGCCGGGCGTGGGTTCATGGCAGCAGTTGCTCAAAGAAGGCCGGCACCAGGAGAGGCTCGGTGATCACCATGAAGAGGATGCCGAACACCGCGCCGTAGAAATGGGCATCGTGCGCCACATTGTCCTCGTTGCGCTTGTCCATGTACCACGAATAAACCAGGTACAGCGCGCCGAAGATCCAGGCGGGCACCGGGCGCGGGAAGAAGAGGAACTGGATGCCGTTGGTGGGCGTCATCACCACATAGGCGAAGAGCACGGCGCTCACGGCCCCACTGGCGCCCACCGCGCGGTAATTGGGGTCGTGCAGGTGGCGCTTGTAGCCGGGCAGCGCGCTGAACACGATGCCCCCGAGGTAGAGCACGGCGAAGGCCAGGGCGGGCGCCGCCGTGAACTGATTCAGCGCTGATTCCACGTACTGCCCGAAGCTCCAGAGCACGAGCATGTTCACCAGCAGGTGCGGCCAGTTGGCGTGGATGAAGGCGTGGGTGATGAAGCGGTGCCATTGCCCGCGCGCCTTGATCACGAAGGGCTCGAAGAGCAGCTCGGCGAACAGGGCGCGATTGCCGAATGCCGCCATCGAGGCGAGCACGGTGATGCCCAGGATGGAGCTGGTGAGCGGGGAATGCAGGCTCATGCGCGCAGCGTCATCAATAGCTATGGTCGCGGATGATGAGCCAGCGCCCGCCGCGCTTCTCCCACAGCAAGGAGAAGCCGCCGGAAAGGGTGTCCTGGATGCGCGCCAGCTGCCAGGCTCCGGCCACCCAGGCGTGATCACGGCCTGCTGCCCGCACATCGAACAACGTGAAGGTGAGGTCGCCCATGGCTGCGGCATCGGGGTAGGCCTTGAGGTAGCGCTCGGTCACGGCTTCTTTGCCGCAGGTGGGCCCGCGCTTGCTGAAGAAGCAGATGTCGTCGGCATATCCCTGCATGAAGCCGCGCACATCGCCCCGGTCCCATGCGCCTTCCTGCTCGGCGACCACCTGCCGGATGGCTTGCTCATCGGCCGAGGAATCGGCAGGGCCGCCACAAGCCATTGCCAGCAGCGCCGCAGCCGCCAGCGCGAAGTGAATGGGGCCGTGCTTCATGCAGCCAAAGAACGGAAAAGGCCACCGAGGAAGGTGGCCTTTGTAGCGCGGGGGAGACTTGAACTCCCGACCTCAGGATTATGAATCATGCGCTCTAACCAGCTGAGCTACCGCGCCGCGAACCCCTGTTTTCGTGCAAGGGGCGGCAAATATAGGATCCCCGGCGAAGGCGGGACTTGCTCGGCAAAATGGTCCGTCTATCTTTCGCCGCACCCTGCCAAATCTCGTCCATGGCCAAGAAGAAGAAAGCCCAGCGCGCTCCGGCAAAACGCCGTGCGGCCAAGCCTTCCGCGAAACGGAAGAGCACCGTCACGAAGCCCGCTAGACCCCAGACGAAGGCAAGCAAGCCGCAGGGCAAGGCCGGATCGCGCCCTGCGCCGAAGGTCAAGATGAAGCTGAAGGCGGCCCCGGATGCCACTAAACAGAAGAAGCCCGCCCCAGCGCCGCCAGCGGCCAAGCACCCAGCGCCGG
>CAZJTB010000135.1:2502-7052 GCA_964548485.1 uncultured Chryseobacterium sp.
AAAGCCCCTGCTGCTCCTGCACCACCTGCAGCCGCTGCGCCTCAACTGCCCGCGAAGCCAGCACCTCCAGCTACCCAACCCGCCAAGCCGAAACCGGTGGTGGCCCAACGGCCGGCGGAGCGACGCCCACTGAAGGAGCGCGTGGTGATGGAGTTCATGGTGCACAGCGCGCCCAACGTGCTGTACGAGCTCATCTCCTCGCCCAGCGGATTCAGCGAGTGGTATTGCGATGACGTGGATGTGCGCGGCGACCAGTACACCTTCAAATGGGGCGGCGACGAAGAGGCAACAACCATGATCGGGCGCAAGGCCCCGGAGGTAATCCGGTTCCACCGCAACGATGACGATGACCACGCGGCCTTCTTCGAGTTCCGCATCCGCATCGACGACATGACCAACGAGGTGGCCTTGATCGTCACCGACCACGCCTGGCCCGGCGAGGTGGAGGCCACGCGCAACCTCTGGGCCTCGCAGATCGCCAATCTCATCCGCGTGCTGGGCGCCTGATCTTTGCCCGGCGGCCCATCGGCCGCCGCAGCGCGGATGAAGACCCTGCACCGCATGATCGTGAAGGCCTTCCTGGGGCCCTTCTCCGTGGCGTTCATGATCGTCGTCTTCATCCTGGTGATGCAGTTCCTGTGGAAGTACGTGGACGACCTCATGGGCAAGGGCCTGGAGTGGCACGTGGTGGCCGAGCTGCTGGTGTACGCGGCGGCCAGCTTCGTGCCGCTGGCCCTCCCCCTGGCCATCCTGCTCTCGGGCATCATGACCCTGGGCGGCTTGGGCGAGAACAGCGAGCTGGTGCCCATGCGCAGCGCGGGCCTCAGCCTGCCGCGCATCCTGCTGCCCCTGGGCCTGCTCGTAACGGTGCTCTCCGCCGGCTCCTTCTACTTCAGCAACAACCTGCTGCCGGTGGCCAACCTGAAGTTCAAGTCGCTGCTGTGGGATGTCACCGAGAAGAAGCCCGCGCTGAACATCACCCCCGGCGTGTTCTACAACGGGATTGAGGGCTTCAGCATCCGTGTAGCGGAGAAGGATGCCGACACCGGCGAGCTGACCGACGTGCTCATCTACGACCATCGCTCGGGCTCCAAGGGCACCCGGGTGATCCGCGCGGCACGGGGATCCATGCAGCGGAGCGGCGATGGCCATTTCCTGGTGCTCACCCTGGAGGACGGGCGCATCTACGATGAAGCGGGCCCCATCGACGACCGGCGCGCGCATCGGCCCCTGACGCGCGGCTCCTTCGCGAAGGATGTGGTGGCCATGGACCTCACCGGCCTGGGCCTGAAGCGCACGGACGAGGACCTCTTCAAGGACAACTACCGCATGCTCACCATGGGACAGCTACAGCACGCCATGGACAGCCTGAAGGCCCGCACCGACGACCGCCGGATGGAGCAGATGGCCCATGCCCGTAATGGCTTCGCCCTGCTGCGCCCCTTCGCCTTGCGCACGAGCGGCACCGCCCACGGCCCGGCCATGGAGGCCTATCTGGACAGCCTGCCGCACGACGAGCGCGAGGCGTTCTTCAACCATGCCATGGACATGGCGCGCGCCCAGGCCCGGTTCATGGAAAGCGCCTCCACCGAGATGGACGGGCGGCGCTCCCTGCTCGCCAAGCACGCCGTGGAATGGCACCGCAAGCCCATGCTCGCCCTGGCATGCCTGGTCTTCTTCCTCATCGGCGCCCCCTTGGGTGCCATCATCCGCAAGGGCGGCATGGGCCTGCCCGTGGTGGCCGCGGTGATCTTCTTCCTCATCTTCCACATCGTCTCCTTCTCCACCGAGAAACTCGTCATCGCCGGCGAGCTGGATGCCTGGCCCGGCATGTGGGTGAGCACGCTCCTGCTGGTCCCCATCGGCCTCATCCTCACCTGGAAGGCCAGCACCGACAGCCCCCTCTTCGATCGCGATGCCTATTATCGCGGCTGGGAGCGGCTGCGCGCCGCCCTGCGTCGGAATGCGCGTCCTGCAGCTCTGTAACAAGCCCCCCTACCCGCCCATCGATGGCGGCAGCAAGGCCATGCACAACCTAACGCGTGGCCTGCTGCGGGCCGGGCATTCCGTGAAGGTGCTCTGCATCAGCACGCCCAAGCAGCCCTTGGTGATCGCCGACCTGCCCAAGGACTACATCAAGGACACGGCCATCGAGGGCATCTATGTTGACACGAGCGTGAACGTGGTGGACGCCTTCACCGACCTGCTCACGGCCGACAACTACAACATCAGCCGCTTCTTCTCGCCGGACATGGACATCCGGCTGATCCGCCTCCTGAGCGAGGAGCGCTTCGACATCGTGCAGCTCGAGAGCCTGTTCATGACGCCATACCTGGCCACCATCAGGCGCTACACGAAGGCGCCGATCGTGCTCCGCTCGCACAACCTGGAGTACATGATCCAGGACCGCATCGCCAAGGGCGAGCGCAACCCGATCAAGCGCCCCTACCGCCGCTACCTGGCCAAGCAGCTGCGCACCTACGAGATGGCCGTGCTCGACCGCGTGGATGGCGTGGCGGCCATCAGCCCCAGCGATGCCGCCCATTTCCAGGGTCACGGCACGCGCACGCCCGTGGTGACCATCCCCTTCGGCGTGGACCCCGATGAGTACCCGGTGGACCCCATCACCTCAGCCCGGAAGCGGCCCATCTTCTTCCACCTGGGCAGCATGGACTGGCTGCCGAACGAGGAAGGCATCCGATGGCTCCTCGATTCGGTATGGCCCAAGGTCATCCGCAAGCGTCCCGAGGCCCGGCTGCACCTGGCCGGGAACAAGATGCCCGCCGACCTGCTGGAATCGAAGCTGGCCGGCACGCGCATCAAGGGCCGCGTGCGCAACGCCATCTCCTACATGCGCGACCGGCAGGCGATGGTGGTGCCATTGTTCAGCGCGGGCGGCATGCGCGTGAAGATCATCGAGGGCATGGCCATGGGCAAGGCGGTGATCTCCACGCCCATCGGCGCCGAGGGCATCGACTACACCGATGGCCGGGACATCCTTATCGCAACCAGCGCGACGGAGTTCGCCGAGGCCATCATCGGCCTCCACGACGAGCCGGGGCGCGCCAGCGATATCGGGGCCCATGCGCGGGCGCTGGTGCAGCGGCTCTACTCCGACCGGCCCATCGTGGAGGAGCTCACCGCGTTCTACAAGCGCCTGCTGAAGCGATGAGGCTGCTGGTGATCCTCAGCCGCGTGCCCTTCCCGCTGGAGAAAGGCGACAAGCTCCGCGCCTATCATCTCATCTCACGGCTAGCGCGACGGCACGAGGTGCACCTGGTGTGCCTCAGCGATGCGCACACCGACCCGGCCCATGTGGAGCACCTGGCCGGCTTCTGCGCCAGCATCGACGTGGTGCGCCTGCGCCCTTGGCGGATCGTGCTGAAGCTGACCACCGCCGTCCCCACCCGGCTCCCCGTGCAGGTGGTGTACTTCCACCACGCCAGGGCCCAGCGCCGCGTGGATGCCGCCATCGAGCGCATCCGGCCCGACCACGTGTTGTGCCAGCTCGTGCGCACCACCGAGTACGTGCGCCGGCGCTACGGGCTGGCCAAGACGCTGGACTACATGGACACGCTGAGCAAGGGCATGGAACGGCGCACCGAAACGGCGCCCTTCTACCTGAAGCCCATCTTCCGACTGGAGACGCGGCGGCTGATCCGCTACGAGAACCTCATGTTCGACCAGTTCGACAACGCCGTGATCATAAGCGCGCAGGACCGCGACTACATCTATCACCCCCTCCGCGACCGCATGGCCGTGGTGCCGAACGGGGTTGACATGGACCACTTCACCCCGCAGCACGAGGAGCCGCGGTACGACCTGCTCTTCACGGGCAACATGAACTACCCGCCCAACATCGACAGCGTGCTCTACCTGGTGAACAAGGTGCTGCCCATCGTGCGCCGGTCCAGGCCGGGCGCCAGCCTGCTCATCAGCGGCGTGGACCCGAGCCCCAGCGTGCGCGCCCTGGCCAGCCGCGACCCGCTCATCACCGTGACCGGCTGGGTGAAGGACATCCGCAGCTCCTACGCGGCCGCCCGAATCTTCGTGGCCCCCATGCAGATCGGCACCGGCCTGCAGAACAAGCTGCTGGAAGCCATGGCCATGCGGATGCCCTGCATCACCAGCGCCCTTGCCAACAATGCGGTGGGCGCTCAGCCCGGCGAGGCCATCCTCATCGGTGAAGCCCCCGAGGAGTACGCCGCGCTCATCCTGCGCCTGCTCGATGATCCGGCCGAGCGGGAGCGCATCGCCGCCAACGGGCACCAATTCGTGCGCGGCCACTTCGACTGGGACCGCAGCGCTGAGTCGCTGGACCGGCTCATCACCGCCGGCTCCGCGTGAGCGGCGGGCCTACCTTCGCCCCGCGAACCCGCATGGAACAGGCATTCAACAGCATCGAGGAGGCCATCGCCGACATACGCGCCGGGAAAGCGGTGATCGTGGTTGACGACGAGGACCGGGAGAACGAGGGTGATTTCGTCACCGCCGCCCGCAACGCTTCGCCCGAGATGATCAACTTCATGGCCACCCACGGCCGTGGGCTC
>CAZJTB010000136.1:0-7044 GCA_964548485.1 uncultured Chryseobacterium sp.
CCGACCGAACCGGCTGCCCATTTATTTGGGCCACTAATCTGCACGCGCAACTCATTGGCATTCTGAGGATTACGAGGCGATGTACGATTAAGCATATCGGGATATGCTTAATCTGCAAGCCCGCTACGGGTAGTTGGCTTCCACCGCTTCGATCGCCCGAATGCCCCGGTGGTACACGTAGAGGGCCGTGGGAACGTACCGCAACTCGATGCCCTGCACCGTGCGCGTGAGTGACTTGGTGCGGGTGGTCACCACGGCCCAGGGCAGCTTGGTCCGCTGGGCGAAGGTCAACAGGCTCCATAGCTCTCCGGGCTTGTCCACATAGCGGTCGCTCCACTTCACCTCGCAGATGCGGTCGGGCTTCAGGCGCGCGTTCAAGCGCACCAGGTCCACCTCGCCCTCGTCGCGGCCTGCCTTCCAGCTGGCGTAGTACACCAGCTCGCCCAGCGTGAGGTCCTGCGCGTAAACCGCCGTTTCCGCCAGGGCGCCGAAGCCGGGGTCGCCATCCGGCAAGGGGCCGAAGAGCGCGGTGCGCAAGCTGGGGTTGGTGAGGTACACCTTGAAGCCATGCTCCCGCTTGTACTGCTTGGCGCTCACGTCCAGGCGGCGCAGGCGGCGGATCAGGTAGGCGGCCTCGAGGTATTCCAGGTACTTCCGGATCGTCACCGCATCCACGCCGCTGGTCTCGCCCAATGAACCGTAGCTGAACACCTGTCCGGTGTTGTAGGCCACCACGCTGAAGAAGCGGTTCAATTCCTGCACGTCGGCGATGCCGTAAAGGCTGGGCAGGTCGCGCAGCAGCACCTTGTCCACGATGTCGCTGCGGATGAAACGGCCGGGGTCCTTCTGGATCAAGGGGTCGAAGAGCGCCTCGGGGTAGCCGCCGAAGGTGATGTACTGCGTGAACAGCACGTTGAGCGCATCGATGTCGATGGTGTCGTGAAAGGGCAGTTGCTCACCGCCCCAATCACGCTTGACCTCAACGATCAATTGCTGCCGGTCCAGCAGATGCAGGAACTCGTGGAAGGTGAGCGGCGGCAGCAGGAACTCCGTGAAGCGCCCCGCGCCGCTCTCCTGGCTCTTGGCCTTCAGCGCCGCCGCCGCGCTGCCGCTCACCACGAAGCGCGTGCGCGGATAGGTGTCCACCAGCACCTTCAGGTCGCGCTCCCAATCGGCCAGGTACTGGATCTCGTCGAAGAGCACATGGTAGCCCGCCGGGTCATCGTCCTTCAGTGCCGCGCGGCACAAACGGAACAGGTCGTCCAGGCGCATGCGGCTGTACACTGGCTGATCCACGCTCAGCAGGCAGATCTTCTTCGGCGGCACGCCGCTCTGAATCAGCTCGTGCACGCATTGCTGCAGCATCACCGTTTTGCCCACGCGGCGCGGGCCGAGCAGCACCACGGCCCGCCGCACCTTGGCCTGCACCAGCCGCATGAAGGGCGCGAAGAAGGCCCGGTGCCGCATCTCACGGTACAGCACGTCCACCCCCGCACCGGTCCACCACGGGTTCTCCGTACGGATCCGCGCCTGCACGTGCTCCTCGCTGGGGGGCTTGATGGTGGCCATGACGCAAATATAGCTTGGAACGCAGAATAAGCATATTTGGATATGCTTATTCTTGCATATAGTGTTCGCATAGAGCGTTCACGAGCGGCCAGAACGCCCAATTGCGGCACAAACCCATCATCGGGCTCCACCAATCGCATCCTTCGGAGCCGACCGCCCCCATGCTCGACCGCACCACCCAGCGCGGCATCGACGCCTGCCGCGACATCCTTGCGGGCAAGGTGCCCGACCCAAAAGGTCAAGCAGGTCTTTTCACCGCATAGGCGCGAACTTCACGCCATGGAATTGCTGAACGACAAATGCCTGCCCGCCTATCGAACGCGCCAGCGCCTCACGCTGGAGAAGCATCTGGCACGCCTGGCCCGCAAGCTTAATGGCGGCCATACGGAACGGCTTCGCCTGTACGAGAGCGCCGTTTACAGCAGTCAGGTGGAAGGCAGCAAGGTGACCATGGAGGAATTCGTGGCCACCATGGAAGCCACCCTTGGCGCACCACGCCTGCGCAGCATTCGCGAGGTGAACGACCTGGTGCTCGCTTATGAGTTCGCGGTAAGCCGCACGTTGAACGCGAAGAACCTGCTGCAGGCGCATGCCATCGCGTCGGCCACGGTGATCGGCAATGCCAACGACCGCGGCGCATGGCGCACAAAAGGCGTGAAGGTGGGCAACGCCCTGGTCACCATTTACATGGCACCGCACCAGTCGTTGGTGCCCGGCCTCATGAAGCAATTGTTCGCTGAATTGGACGCGATCAACCAACGCAAGCTCGACCCCACCGAGGCGTTCTACTACGCCGCCTTGCTTCACCTGGTCTTCGTGAAGATCCACCCCTTCATCGATGGCAACGGACGCACCGGAAGGTTGCTGGAGAAGTGGTTCCTCGCCAGGCATCTGGGTCCGGTGGCCTGGCGCATCCGCAGCGAACAGTACACCATCGAGCACCGTGGCCTCTATTACAAGGAACTCGGTCGCCTCGGCGCGCACTGGGGCGAATTGGATTGGGAACAATGCGTTCCCTTCCTCTTGATGCTCCCCAAGGCCCTGCGCTACAAGTGAACATCCTCTGATCCTCTGATCCTCTGATCATCTGATCGTCTGACCGCCCCCCATGCTCGACAGCACCACCAAGCGCCGCATCGACCATTGCCGCGACATCCTCGTGGGCAAGGTGCCCGACCCCCGCAGCCAGATCGATCAGATCACCGTGGCCCTCATCTACAAGTTCATGCACGACATGGACCAGGAGGCCGTGGCGCTGGGCGGCCAGCCCACCTTCTTCGCCCGGCACACCGTGCAGGTACACGGCAAGACGGAGGTGAAGGACTACGCCCAATACGCTTGGCCGGTGCTCATGGCCACGAATCTGAGCGGCGAGGACCGCGTGAAGCGCTACGCCGAAGCCTTGGAGAAGATGCCCGAGAACCCCGGGCTGCCCCCGCTCTTCCGCGACATCTTCAAGAACACCTTCCTGCCGTACCGCGACCCGGCCACGCTGCGCGACTTCCTCAAGCGCATCGATGAATTCACCTACGACCACAGCGAGAAGCTGGGCGATGCCTTCGAGTACCTGCTCAGCATCATGGGCAGCCAGGGCGATGCCGGGCAATTCCGCACCCCGCGGCACCTGATCGACTTCATGACCGCGGTGATCGACCCGCAGAAGCACGAGACCATCCTGGACCCCGCCTGCGGCACGGCGGGTTTCCTCATCAGCGCCTACAAGCACATCCTGCGGCACAACAGCAGCAACCACGCGGCCGATGACCCGCTGGCCTTCCAGTTGCACGGCGTGAAGCAGGAGGACCTGACCGTGAGCGCCAAGAAGTACGCGGGCGACCAGCTGAGCCCCGACGACCGCAAGCGGCTGGTGCGCCACATCGTGGGCACCGACATCGACCCCGGCATGGTGAAGCTGGCGCTGGTGAACCTCTACCTGCACGGCTTCCCCGAACCGCACATCCACGAGTACGACACCCTCACCAGCACCGACCGCTGGGAGGAGCGCTACGATGTGGTGCTGGCCAACCCGCCCTTCATGAGCCCCAAGGGCGGCATCAAGCCCCACGGCAAGTTCGGCATCCCCAGCACCCGCAGCGAGGTGCTCTTCGTGGACTACATCGCCGAGCACTTGAACCCCACCGGCCGTGCCCTGATCGTGGTGCCCGAGGGCATCATCTTCCAAAGCGGCTAGGCCTACAAGGCCCTGCGCAAAAAACTGGTGGACGAGCACTACCTCGTGGGCGTTGTGAGCCTGCCCGGCGGCGTGTTCAACCCTTACAGCGGCGTGAAGACCAGCTTGCTCTGGTTCGATCGCGCGCTGGCGAAGAAGACCGACAAGCTGCTCTTCGTGAAAGTGGAGAACGACGGCTTCGACCTGGGCGCGCAGCGCAGGCCCATTGCGCAGAACGACCTGCCGGAGGCCTTTGCGCTGATGATGGCCTACAAACGGGCGTTGGTGGAGGGGACGGCGTGGGAAGTACCGCAAGGCACTGTGACTTGCACGCTCGTAGACAAGGAGCGGGTCGCCGCGAATGCCGACTACAGCTTGAGCGGTGACCGTTATGGTTCGACTGCCGCGACTTCATCAGCACATTCCATGGTGCCGCTTTCCGAAGTCCTTGACAAAGCCGGAGAGTCTGTTGACCCACAGACCTTGGATAGCACTGTGACCTATATCGGGTTGGAGAATATTGGTCAAGGAACAGGTCAACTCGAAGGCAACCTCATCACCCACGGTAAGGAAATCAAGAGCCTAAAGCATGTTTTTCGACCAGGAGACATCCTCTACGGCAAACTGCGGCCAAACCTGAACAAGGTTTGGTTCGCAGATCGAGAAGGCATCTGCTCAACTGACATTTTCGTTTGTCGGCTGCGGCAGGGGGTGACCGGTGCTTTCCTGTCTAAGCTGCTACTGTCCTCGAAATTCAATGAACAAGTCGTTCAAGGTTTAGGGGGCGCACAATTGCCTCGAGTGAACTGGGAATTTTTCTCGAATATCCAGATCCCCCTACCCCCGCTCGCCGAGCAGGAAGCCTTGGTGGCGGAAGTGGAGGGCTACCAGCGGGAAATTGAAGTGCTGAAGCGGAAGATCGCTGAGCATCAGGAAATGATCAAGATGCGTGTAGCTGCTGTGTGGGGTGTTGAAGGCAATGAAAGTTAGCATGAGTTACCTTCGATGAGCATGGACCTCTGGCAACAGATAGTTGGTGGTGTATCAGTAGCTGTCTGCGCCGCGCTGTTGATCGGTGCCGTAGCCTATGTGCGAGCCTTGAAGGGCAGGATACATGACCTTGAGAAGAAGTGCGAGAACTACGCGTCGAAAGAAGCATTGGAAGGTCTCAAGCTGCAGATGAAGGATTTGGAGCGAACCGATGCACTACAACAACAAACCTTGGACAAGCTCCATGACCTCTTTCCGGTGTTGAGGCAGGCTGTGGATGCATTGGCAAACCAGAAGAAGAAATGAACGGCTTGGACTATCAGCGCTTAGCCGAGCTTGGGAACAAGGTCCGGGACAATTTGGCCTCTCCTGCGGAGCGAGATGAGTACATGCTTCTGCTTTATCGCAATGGAAGTATCACTGCCCAGCAGTGGCAGGACTATCACAATGGGAAGAACGCTGACGAGATCTTAAAGGCAGCGGTTTCCATCGGCGCAGTGATATTGATCGGCTACCTGATCAGCAAAGTATTATCGAAGTGAGCCAAGTGTCCCCAACTCTCCCCGAACAAGAGCGCATCGTAGCGGCCTTGGAGGAGGAGCGGCGCCTGGTGGCGGGCTGCCGGGCGCTGATCGCGCGCATGGAGGCGAAGGTGCGGGAGCGGGTGGCGCGGGTGTGGTCGCCTGCGCGGGGCGCTTCGGCGACCGAAGGGCAGGGCGGATCAGACGATCAGAGGATCAGATGATCAGATGATCAGACGATGAGAGGAACAGACAATGGAATGCGTGCCGATGGGGAAGCTCAGCGGAAGACCGCCAGCGCGGAGCAGCCTGCCGTGGCGTACGCGACGGAGGAAGCAGTGCTTGCCGTGGCGGCAGAGCCGGTGCAGGCCCGGCAGGTGGTGAAGCGCGGAAGGGGGCGGCCACCGAAGCAAGCCTGAGCAGCGGACCCGGCGGATGATTACCTGTCTCGTCCGCGCAGGTAGCGCCCCAGGAAGCGCATCACCATCTCCTCGGCCACGTGGAAGGCGGCGATGAGGCCGATGCCCGAGCACAGATGGCCCATGCACTTCGCCAGCATCACGCGATCGAACTCCTGCCCATGGGTAAGCAGGATGCAGCTGGCCACCAGCAGGATCACGAGCACGCCGCTGATCGCATAGCCCAACGCACGTGCGAGTTGGCGGTCCTTGCGCGGCAGCACATGCCGCTTGGAGCGCACGATGGCATAGAGCGAGGCGCAATAGCTAATGGCGGAAAGCAGCACCATGAACACGAAGCCCAGCTCCTTCTCAAGTGGGGCGTGCAGCACACGCCCGCCTGCGCCGCCGCCTTCATGCTTCACTTCCTGCCCCCCTCCCTTCCGGGCCAGCGCGCGCTCCTGTTCCACCTTCACCGAATCGATGGATTCCACCAAGGCATTGTAGGACACGTGGCCCGCCCCGACATGGATGGACGAGAGCACCAGGAAGAGACCTGCCACCACCAACCAGGTGCGCCAACTGAAGCGGCGGGCCGCGGCATCATGTGACGACTTCGGGACTACAGCCTGTTGCGCAGGGCCTTCCCTGCGCCATGGAACGAATGGAGCCAAGACAGGCACCACGCCATAGGCTTCGTGGGCCATGCGCACCGCGCTGTTGCGCAAGCGCTCACGCGCCGCATTCACCCGCATCCATACCCCGTCGAAGGCGCGGTCCAGCGAATCGGACATGTCATCGGGCAGGCTCACGCGCAGGTTGCCGCTGCCACCGATGCGTCCCTCCACCGACATGGATTCCACCGCCAGCTCATCAATGGCCTGCACTACGCCACCGTGCAGGGTCTTGAAGAAGCCATCCGCCTTGCGCAACCGCTTGCCCAGCAGCTCGCCCCACGCGGCCGCATCCTGCTCCCCGCATTCATCCAGATCGTTCTTCCAACCCGCCAGTGCCGCAACCACAATGGCATCGAGGTCGGCCTCGTGCCGACGCTCGTCGTACCACTCAGGGATTACACGGCGGGTGGTCTCCATGGTGCATGGAGGTCTTAATGGATTGAATCGTGAAGCCCTGCTTGCTGCCCATTTCACTCAAGGAAGATGCGCCACCTCCATGCCCGACTCCTGCCGCCACGCACGCAGAGGATGGCTGCAAACACGCGGCACGAGCGGCTTCTCGAATATCGGGGCGATTGGCGCAGAGCCCGAGCACGGTTGCGCCTCTCCTTGGAAAGCAGCGCAGCCGCCACTTTCCGCTACCATTTCCATCGGATCGGCGCGCATCAACAAGTTATCAACCGGCCACATCGGTCGTTGAAGCGGAGCGCTGCCCAACC
>CAZJTB010000137.1:0-7031 GCA_964548485.1 uncultured Chryseobacterium sp.
TGGCGGCTTGCGCGCGGGCCCCCGCGAGGATGGCGAGTGAGGCGCGCGGCGATGCCCCGAGCATGAGGGCGCCGTCGTGGCGGGTGCGGTCCACGATGGCGGCGATGTAGCGGACGAGCTTCTCCTCGCAGCGCACCTGCCGGGCCAGCCAGCGCGCGCGCTCCAGCTCATCGGGGCCGATCACCGGCGCGATCGCATCGGCACTGAGCAGCTCGCGCCCCTGCTGCGCGCGGCTGAGGATGGCGACCTCCTCTTCGAGCGTGGGGTAATCGATGCTGAGCTTGAAGAAGAAGCGGTCCAGCTGGGCCTCGGGCAGCCGGTAGGTGCCTTCCTGCTCGATCGGGTTCTGCGTGGCCACGATCATGAAGGGCGGCGCCAGCGGATAGGTGCGGCCATCCACGGTGACCTGCCGCTCCTCCATGGCCTCGAAGAGGGCGCTCTGCGTCTTGGCGGGCGCGCGGTTGATCTCGTCCACCAGCACGATGTTGCTGAAGATGGGGCCGGCGCGGAACTCGAAGGCGGTGGTGCGCGGATCGAACACGCTGGTGCCGATGAGGTCGCTAGGCATCAGGTCGGGCGTGAACTGCACGCGCGAGAAGCCGGTGCGTATGCAGCGGGCCAGCAGTTTGGCCGTAAGGGTCTTGGCCAGCCCCGGCGCGCCTTCGATGAGCACGTGCCCATCGCTCAGCAGGGCGATGAGCAGCAGGTCGATCGTGCCTTCCTGCCCCACGATCACCTTGCGCACCTCGGCGCGCAGGCGCTCCACGGATTGCTGCAGCTCGGTGAGCGGCACGGCGGGCTGGAAGGCGGCATCCCCCGCTGGAGCGGATGGCGCGTACGTTTCATGCGGCGGCGGCTGTGGCGCGGGCGTGTAGGGGAACTGGTCGTCGGTCATGGCAGGCGTTGTCGGAGTTCGTGCAGTTCGTTGCTCAGGGCGATGAGGTCCTTCTCGGAGAGGTTCGTGGCGGCTTCGATGCGGGCCAGCGCCAGCAGGCGGCGGAGCATCGCGTCGCGGTCGATGCCGGTCTTCGTGGACAGGTGGTCGGCCGTGGCCTGGTCGAATGCGAAAGCGCGCAGATAGGTGCGGGCGCGGGCCTCTTCCTTGAAGTGCGCGATCATCCTGCGCGCAAGGTCGGCATGGTCGCCCTTGTGCCAGTAGAGCCGCCCGATGGTGCGGGCGAGCTCACGGCTGGCGTTGCGGGGCGGCTGTACGATGGGGATGGCGCGCTGCTGCCGGCGCGCGTGCACCAGCACGAAGAGCACCAGGAGGACCTGCGCGAGGAACCACGCCCAGCGCAGGGCGCGCTCGCGAAGCAGGAAGCGCACGATGGAGGTGTTCTCCATGCGGCCCACCTTGTAGTACTCATCCCAGAGCAGGGGCCGCGGCGGCAGCACGCTGAGGGCGGCGGCGGCGAATTCCGCATTGCGCTCCTTCACCAGGTTGTAGTTGCTCAGCGCGCGCGGCGCGGCGCACAGCACCATCCGGCCCCGTCCCCAGGCCAGGTGGAGCAGCACCGGACGCGATGCGCCATCCACGGCCAGCACGCGCGCGCGCGCCGTGTCGTAGCGCGTGAAATGCGCGCCGGGGAAGCCGCGGCTGTAGCGGAACACGCCGGGCAGCAGCCGACGCTCGCCCACGAAGCGGATGTCCGATACGGATTCGTTGTCCCAATACGCGATGCCGGTCTCCAGCTTCAGCGTGTCGGCCAGCAGGCCACCGAAGCGCTCGGCGGCGATGAGCGCGTGATCGCCCTGCTCCACCATGCGCAGCAGGTATTCGGTGCCCAGCCGGTCGAGCCCGAACTGCGTGTTGATGAAGAGATGGTTCACAGGCGCGTCCGCGATGGCGCCGCTCCAGGCACGGTCGGCGCCGGTCACCTCCACCGGGTCATGCACGGCGCGCGCCTCTGGGAAAAGGTCCTTCAGCCGCTCGAACACCAGCTTGCCGCCGTACGGTTTGTCGTGGTAGCGCGAGAAAGAGGGGCTCCAGTCGGTGGGCTGCGGGGCCGTGGCCTCCAGCGTGGCGAAGCCCACGATGAGCACGGCCACCAAGGCGATCATCCATTTCTCGAAACGAGTCATCGGGCTGGCGCGGACTCGAATTCGATGAAGGGCCGGCGGATGGACTCGTAGCGCTCGCGGTCCACCTCGGCATGGCCGTACCACACCCATTGGAACACGAGCGCGGCCTGGGCGAAGCGCGCGCGCAGCGCCGGGTCCTTGATCTGCGCCATGTAATCGCGGTCGGTGCGCTCGGGGCTCCAGCGCAGCACGCCGTCATCCACCAGGCGGCGCAGCACCAGCAGGTAATGCAGGCGTATGGCGCGCCGCAGGTCGCCCGCCGCCTCCGCTTCGCGGATGAGCGCCGCCAGGTCGAGCGCGCGGATGTCCTCGCTCTCCGCGATCACCTGGCCCGCCGAGCGCGGCGCGCCGTGGAAGGCGCTGCGCAGCCCTTGGCGGCTGAGGATGAGGATGGAGGCCACCAGCACCACAACGATGAGGATGTAGATCAGGTTGTCGATGATGAAGCCCGCCGCGCGGTTGCCGAGCAGCTTCTCCAGCCACCACCAGAACCACTCCTTGAAGCGCTCCCAGAGCGAAGGCTCGCGGCGCAGGTCGCGGTCGTACTCCAGGCCGGGGTCGGCCTTGTACGCGGCGATGCGCTCCGCATCGAACGCGCGCAGCTCCACCTCGTCGGCAGCCGGCGCCAGGCTGTCGGCCTGCGCCGCGCCGCATAGGGGCAGCGCCAGCGCTACGCACAGCGCGATCAGCCAGCTCCGCATCCGCCTCAGGCCTGGTCGAATCCGGCCAGCTTCTCCTTCAGGCCCGTGCCTTCCGTCTCCTCCACGCGGCTGAAGTACTTCAGCGCCATGGCCACCGCCACGATGGGGTAGGCGAGCATCTGCACGCACCACTGGAACGCGGTGGCGATGGAGTTGAAGAGCCCGTACCACGCGGGCAGTTCCGCACTGCCGCTGCTGATGCCCTCCATGCCGGTGTTGATGCCCACCACGATGCCGACGATCGTGAAGGGCAGCTGGATGATGCCCGTGATGAAGCCGTTGATGATGGCCATGACCAGCAGCAGCCCGAGGGTGGGCCAGAAATCGCCGCTCACCAATTGGTTCGAGCGGCCCAAGGCGCCGGCGCCACCGGTGCGCTCAATGGCATGGGCAGGCAGCACCAGGGCGAGCACGGCCCAGACATAGAAGAACGGCAGCACGCACAGCACGAGGCCGAGGAAGCAGAGCAGCCCGGTGAGCAGCGATGCGCCGAGATAGGGCCCGATCTGCGAAGCGCCGCGCTTGAAGAGGTCGCCCGTGGTGAGGCCGTGGTGCTCGCCCAGGTGGTAGGCGCGCACGTACTCGTGCACCATGCTCACCACCAGCAGCCAGGCGGCCAGCAGCAACAGGAAGCCCAGCAGCATCAGGGGAAGGCCGCTCATCATCGTGCCGAACAGCTCGGAGGGGTCGTCGCCGGGGTTGAACTGGATGCTCTGGAGCTGCGTGAGGCTGCCGCCAGCCAGGAATCCACCCGCCACAGCGGCGGGCAGGCCAACGGCCAGGATGGCGCGTGCCAGGGGCTTCCATTCCTGCCGCAGGAAGCTGAAGGTGGCGGTGATGATCTGACCGAAGTCACGCGCTTGGCGCAAGTGGACGGGTTCTGCGTGCTGCATGGTGGGGGAGGATGATGAAGTACCAGATCACCCAGGCGAGCGATCCAACGATGATGGTGAGCGCCACCCAGGGGCGCAGCGTGAGCGCATGGCGGGTGACGAAGCTCTCGAGGAAACCGGCGATGATGAAGACGGGCACCAGGCCCATCACCACCTTGAGCCCGGTCTTCGCGCCCTGCCGGAAGCTCTCGCCGCGCGTGTAGGTGCCGGGGAACAGCCAGCCGTTGCCGATGCAGAACCCCGCGCCGCCGGCGATGATGATGGCGGAGATCTCGAGCGTGCCGTGCACCCAAACGGTGAGCAGGCTCTCGGTGAGCACGCCCTGCTCGTGGAAGAACCATTGGAAGGCGCCGAGCATGATGCCGTTGAAGAGCATGATCAGGAAGGTGATGAAGCCCGCGCTGATGCCCGAGGCGAAGGCCGTGAGCGCCACCTTGATGTTGTTGATGGTGATGTAGAGGAACATCTCCCCCTCGCCGTGGCTGGCATAGATGGCCATGGGCTTGCCGCTGCGGATGTTCTCCAGGGTCTGGTCCACGTAGGCATCGCCCAGGATCAATCGCACGAAGGTCTGGTCGTGCGCCGCGCTCACCGCGCCGATGGCCGCTGCCGCCAGGAACACGGCGAACGAGAGGAGCAGGCTGCTGCGCGCCGAGGCGATGGCCAGCGGCACCTCTTCGGTCCAGAAGGTGATGAATCGCCGTCGCGGGGTGCGCTGGTTGCGGTAGATGTGCTGGTGCAGCCGCACCGCGATGCCGTTGAGGTAGCCGGTGATGGGGCTCTTCGGGTAGAAGGTGCGCGCGTAGCTCAGGTCGTCGTTCAGCTGGATGTAGAGGTCCGAGGCCTCGTCGCCGGTGAGCCGGTCCATGCCGCCGAGCACCTGCTCCAGGCGCTTCCAACGGTCCTGATTGCGCTTGATGAAGGCGGCTTCGCGCATGACGGGGTGCCCAAACATAGCCATCGGCTTCGCTGTCATCGGGCGATTCCATGAGCGGCTTCACGGCCACACTGGAGGCCATCCTATTTTGCGCGCCGTGAGCCACGTGACCATCGAGACCGCGCAGAACGTGCAGCTGCACCACGAGGTGGCCAGCCTGGGCGACCGCATCGTGGCCTACATCATCGACCGGCTCGTCCTTTTCGCCTGGGTGATGCTCTGGGTGCTGCTGCTCTTCGCGTTCAAGCCCGATGACAGCGTGGTCTTCGTCCTGGTCATCCTCCTCCTGTTCCTGCCCATCACCTTCTACCACCTGGCGTGCGAGCTGCTCATGGATGGCCAGAGCATCGGCAAGGCGGCCATGAAGGTGAAGGTGGCGCGCAAGGATGGCGGGCAGCCCGGACTCGGCGCCTATCTGCTGCGATGGCTGCTGCGCCCGGTGGATCAGTTCAATGGGCTTGGCCTCATCGTGGTGCTCATCAACGGCAAGGGCCAGCGCCTCGGCGACCTGGCGGCCGGCACCACGGTAATCACCCTGAAGCAGCGCACGCAGCTCAAGGATACGCTCATGACGCGCGTGGAGGAGGCGCATCAGGTGCGCTTCCCCGAGGCGGTGCGCCTCACCGATGCGCAGGCCGTGCTGATCAAGGAGGTGCTCAACAACACGCGCACCGCCAACCGCTGGGCGCTGATCGAGGAGATGGCGGGCAAGGTGCGGCAGGCCATCGGCGCCAGCGGCGATGACCTGAAGCCGATGGAGTTCCTGCGCGCGGTGCTGCAGGATTACGTGCACCTCACCGGGCAGCAGGGCGAGGGCACGGGCCACTTCAAGGGGCAGCGCCCGGCCACCCCGCCACCAGCAGGCGGCGCGCCCCATTGATGCCGCACTTCTGGTAGGCGTGATAGGCTTGCGCCGCGCGCTCGCGGATCGCATCGGGTCCTTCGCGCAGCACCCAGCCCGCCAAAGCGGCCCGCAGCGTGTAGGCTTCCGGCGCCATCAAACCGGTGGTCCAGAGCAGCGGCGCGGCCCCGGTGGACCGCAGGTGTTCGGCGAAGTAGCGCTGGCTGATGCAGGCCAGGATGATGGCCTGCCGTGGGTTCCGGGGCGGGCCGGCGAACCGCTCTTCGAGGCTGAAGTCCATGAGCCCGTCGTGCCCCGCGTAGGCCACCAGGTTCGCTGATCCGCCGGCGCGGATGCGCGAGCCGCCGGCCGTGATCTCGCGCGGGCCCGCGCCACTGGCATAGCGCAGCAGGTCCACCGTGGCTTCGCGGATGCTGCGGCCATCGTAGGCTTCGGCCACCACATACACGGCGCTGTCGCGGTGCTTCCAGATGGCGCGGTCGAGGATGTGGGCTTCCCTGGGCGCTTCGCAGGGCACCCGCTTCCATTCCGCCGCGCGGTCGAAATGCGTCTTCACTCCGTAACCGGCGCCCCAATAAAGGTTGGTGCGCGCGTTCTGCCCGTTGCCGATGCCCGCCGGCACCTTCACGATGCCTTGGTGCTCGTTGTCGCAGAGCGCCACGATGACATGCGCCACGCGCTGCGCGTGCAAGTCGATGCCGAAGAGCGCGAGCGCAAGGCTCAGGATGGTCCGCATGCCGTAGGAATGCGCGGCGGCAGCGTTGGTAACAGAAGCGCCGCTCCTGTTGGGGAACGGCGCTGCGCGATGGATTCGTGCGCTCCTCAGCGCATATCATTCACCTCCACGCCGGGGTACTTGCTCTTGTCGAAGGTGAAGAGCGCGTCGGCCAGCTCGGTATTGGCGGTGAACTTCCTCACGGTGTAGGTGACCACGTTGCCGTCCTTGTACTGCACCTGCACGCTGCGCGGCTCGCCCTTCGCCTTGTCCACGGTGAGCACCACGGTGTGGAAGGGCTTCTTCGCCGGGTCGGTGGGGAAGAGCTTCACCACCTGGGTCATCGCGCCGCCGGCATCGGCCTTCTCCTCCACGAACTGGCTCTTGAATCCTTTCTCATACTGGGTGAACACCTTGCTGGGGTCCAGGTCCTGGTCCATCTCGGCGGGGTCGCTCAGGGTCACCTCGTTGGTCTCTTTGCTGTAGGTGTGGAGCGTGGTGCCGTCGTTGATGATGGTGTTCTTGTCGAGCACCAGGCGGAAGCGCTTGCCCTTCACCTTCATGTTGCCCTCCTGCTTCAGGTCCAGCTTGTCCTTGGTGCTCTGCAGGCGGCTGCTGAATTCGGCCTCGAAGCTGCTCCAGCCCTTGGCCTGGGTCATGAAGCGGTCCAGGATGGCCTTGGCCTTGGGGTCGTCCTGCGCTTGGGCGGCAGGCAGGATCAGCAGGGCCGCCATGGCGATGGTGAGCAGATGCTTGGGCATGGGGTCAAAGGTATCGGGGCGCGGCAGCCAAAGGCCGTGCCAGCGATCAGAGGCCCTTGCTCCAGTTGGGGTGCTTGCGC
>CAZJTB010000138.1:0-6593 GCA_964548485.1 uncultured Chryseobacterium sp.
AGGTCCTTGTTCACGCGCGCGCCGTAGGCGAAGAGCAGCTCCTCGTGGCCCAGTTCCCTGGCCGTGGCCATGCTGAACTGGTTGCGGCGCAGGCTGTCCAGGTGCGGGTCCATGGCATCCACGCACCAGAGGATTCGGCCGCCGTTCATCACGAACTGGTCGATGACGTAGCGGTCGCGGTCGCTGAAGGCGCTGTCGGGCTTGGCGATGATGAGCGCCTCGTAGTCGTTGGTGCGCCAGCGCATCAGCTCGTTCTTGGTGCTGAGCGCGTCGATGCGCCCGTCGATGCGCACGCGCGACACGGCGTACTGCGCGCTGAGGGCGTTGGCGATGTCGGCGGTCTCCAGCGCGCTGAGCTCGCCATGCCCTTCGAGGAAGGCGATGCGGGCGCGCTGGCGCGTGGTGGCCTGGCGGATGGCGCTGGCCAGCTCGTACTCCGCGTTGGTGATGGAGCGCGATACGATGTCGGCGTCGGGCGCGCGCAGCTGGGTCTTCAGCAATTGCACGGGCACCGTCTTGTCGCGGTAGGTGACCAGCGCGCCGGGGAACACGATGCGCTCGCTGAAGCCGCCCTTCTCCTTCACGCGGATGCTGCTGTAGGTGAGCCCCTGCTTCTGCAGCTGGTCGTACACCTCGCGCCGCGCCTTGTCATCCGGGTCGGCGCTGGGGTCGATGAAGGCGTAGTGGATGCGCTCGGGGTTCACCGCGCGCAGCTCGTCGAGCACATCGCGCACGGCGCGCTCCAGCTGCTTCAGGTCGGCGGGCAGCTCGCCCGTGAGGTACACCTTCACATAGAGCAGGTCCTCCAGGCCGCGGGCCAGCTCCTTGGTGGCGGGCGTGAGCGTGTAGCGCTGCTCGCTGGTGAGATCGAGCCGCACGCGCGCGAAGGAGGCGATGAAGAGCAGCAGGCCCACGATGCCGATGCCCGCGAGGAGCTCGATCAGGTCGTTGAGTCGCTTGCTGCGCGGGGCGGCCATGCTACCAGGTTCGGCTTTGGAGCGCGGCGCGCGTGAGCAGGAGGAAGATGGCGATCACGCCCAGGTGGTAGAGCACGTCGCCCAGGTCGAGCACGCCGCGGCCCAGGCTCTGGTAGTGCTGCTGGATGCCGATGGCCTTCACCGGGCCTTCAAGTCCGCCCAGCAGGTCGAAGCTGGCGATGAGGTCGAAGCCCATGAAAAGGAAGAAGCAGAGGAAGACGGCGATGAGGAAGGCCACGATCTGGCTGTCGGTGAGGGCCGAGGCGAAAAGGCCGATGGAGGCGAAGCAGGCGCCCAGCAGGAAGAGCCCGATGTACGAGCCCCAGGTGGCCCCGGCATCCACCCCGCCCAGGAAGAGCATCCAATGCAGCACGGCGCGGAAGGCGATGACCGCGCCCGCCGCGAGCAGCCCGCGCCAGAGCCAGCCGACTGTTGGCCAGCCGCTGCGCCTGCCGCGCGCCAGGAGCCAGGCAAGGGCCAGCGCCGTACCGCCCCAGGCGGCCACCTGGAACACGTCGGTCCGCCAGCGCACGGCATCGGCGGGCACGGCGGTAACGGCGGTGGAGAGCTGGTCGGCGCTCCATACATACACCAGGGTGGGCGCCAGCGCCAGGGCGAAGAGCAGCACGGCGGCGGCGTACTTGGCCAGCACGATCTGCAGCTCGGTGAGCGGCTTGGTGAGCAGCACCTCCAGGGTGCCCGTGCGCCGCTCCTCGCTGAAGCTGCGCATGGTGACGGCGGGTACCAGGAAGAGGAAGACCCACGGCCCGATGAAGAAGAGCGGGGCCAGGTCGGCGAAGCCGCTATCGAGGATGTTGCCCGGGAATACCCACAGGAAGAGGCCTGTGAGCAACAGGAACACCGCGATGACGAGTTGACCGATGAGCGAGCCGAGGAAGCCGCGCAGCTCTTTGCGGATGAGTGCCAGCATGCCGATGGGCGGCCAAGATAGCGGCGCCTCTCCGCAAGCGCCCCGCCGTTGCCTGCCGGGCACGGCCCGTTGGCGGCAACGGAAGCCCTCAGAATTCGATCACCGAGCGGCGCTGCTTGCCCGGCTTCTTGGGAATCTTCTCCGCATCGGTGTTGCAGTACGAGCGCACGATAACCTGCGCGTCGCGGTCGCCCAATTCGGCGCTGCGGCGGAAGTCGAAGCAGGCATCGGCCTTGTTGCCCTGCTGGTAGTGGCAATCGGCGCGGTAGTAGTGGGCCACCTTCCGCTCCTCATCGTCCGCATCGATCACGCGGGTGAAGGTGGCGATGGCCGCATCGTACTCCTTGTTCTCGAATTGGAGCACGCCCAGGCTCATCCAGCCGCCGGGGATGTCTGGGTCCAGCGCCAGGGCGGCCTGCAGGTCGATGATGCCCGCCGCTTCCTTGTACTGCTCTCCGCGCACCACGCCGCGCAGGAAGAGGGCCTCGGCATGGTCGGCCTTCAGCTTCACGGCGCGCCCCAGGCTGCGCATGGCGCCGTCGTTGTCGCGGCCCAGGTAGTCGGCGCAGGCCCGGTTGTACCAGGCATCGGCGTCGTCGGGGTTCAGCCTGATGGCGCGGTCGCAATCCGCCACGGCCTCCTTCAGATGGCCTTGGCTGATGTGGACGGCCGAGCGGCTCACATAAAGCCGCGCGTCATCAGGCTGCTGCTTCTCCGCCTTGGCGTAGTCCAGGAGGGCCCCGTGGAGGTTGCGCATCCGCTGCTTGATGTCGCCGCGCAGCTTGTAGCCGCCTTCGGCCGAGCCATCGATGCGCAGCGCGCTATCGGCATGGGCGAGGGCGAGCTCCAGATCGTCGGTGCCGTATGCTGACCGCGCTTGGGCGAGGTGCTCGCTGGCGCTGCGCTGGGCCGTGGCGGTGAGGGACAGGAGGGCGAACGGGGCGAAAAGGAGCGCGTTGCGGGTCATGCGCGGGGTTTGGGCGAATATCGTGCAAAGGGCCGCGCTCAGGGCAGCAGATGCTCGCGGACAACGGTCCAGGCCTCGGTGGGCGCGGCGAAGAGCGGCTTCACCGCGGGCCATACCTCGCTGAACACATCGCTCGCGCGGTAGCGCTCCAGGCTGTCCGCATCGTCCCAGTGGCTGTAGGTGAAGAAGACGCGCGGGTCGGCGGTGTCGTGCAGCAGCTCCAGGTGGCGGCAGCCGGGAAAAGCGCGTATGCGGTGCCGCCAGCCATCGAAGAGCCGCTGGAACTCCGGCACCTGCTCCTCGCGGAAGGTCATCTTCACGATGCGGATGATCATGGCTCCATTCAATGCGCGCGGCGCTCGCTGAATTCGATGCGCACCGCATCCTCCACCTCCAGGCCCAGCAGCCGCGCGGCGCCTCCGCCGCTGCCCTCCACGCCCTTGTTCACGGCGATCTCCAGGTGGCCGCTGGCGTTGAAGAAGGCGAGGCACTGGCCGTTGTGCACATCGCCATAGGTCTTGTGGATGCGGTGCAGGTCGTCGGCGCTGTGCCCGAAATGGATGCGGAACGGGCGGCCCTTGTGCAGCTCCTCGAAAAGGGCCCGGTTCACGTTGGTCATCACATTACCATAGTGGTCCACGTGCACCACGCGGCCCACGATGGCGTTCTGCGACACGGTGGGCGTGAGCTGGAAGAGCTCGCGCAGCGCTTTCAGAGGCCGCCCGATGGTGTCGGGGGTGCCGCCCCGGGCCAGGTGGCAGGCGGCCTTGGCGAACACCGAGCGCACGGGGAAGGCCGCATGGTCCTCGTCCAGCTTCATGGTGATCTCCCATACGCCTTCAGGGGGTGATTCGAGCATGAGGGGGAAGATCCCGTTGTCGGCGCCGATGAAGAAATGGCCATCGTGCCGCACCACCACATGCGCGGTGAAGCGGTCGGCCTCGGGGTTCACGCCCACGATGTGGATGCTGCCCTTGGGGAAGGCCCGGTACGCGTTGCGCAGCACATAGGCGGCCATGGCCGTGTGGAAGGGCTTCACCTCGTGGGTGATGTCAATGATGGTGACGCCGGGTTCCTGACTGAGGATGCTGCCCTTCACCACGGCCACGTAATGGTCGCGGGCGCCCATGTCGGTGGTGAGGGTGATGATCGCCATCGCGCTTCTACCTTCGGGCGGTCAAAACTACCGGGCACGGCCCAGCCGCACCGGAAACTTCTCAACACCCGCGCGTTCCCTCTTGAGCGAGCAGTTGATCACCATCGCCGGCGTCGATCCCGTGGACATCCTCGGTGCGAACGAAGCCAACCTGCGCATCATCCGCGGCCTGTTCCCGAAGCTGAGCCTCGTGGCGCGAGGCGACACCCTCAAGGTGATCGGCGCTCCCGACGACATCGCCCTCTTCGAGGCCCGATTCAGCGAGCTGCTGGCGCATGTGGCCCGCTACAACGAGCTGCCGCGCAAGGTGCTCGACGACATCATGGGGGGCGGGGAGGCGGCGCGCGGCGGCCCCGAGGCGGAGGATGATGTGCTCGTCTTCGGCAACGCCGGGCTCCGCGTGAAGGCCCGCACCCCGAACCAGCATCGCCTGGTGCAGGCCATCCGCGAGAGCGACATGGTATTCGCCATCGGCCCTGCCGGTACAGGCAAGACCTACACGGCCGTGGCCCTCGCGGTGAAGGCGCTCAAGGAGCGCAGCGTGCGCCGCATCATCCTCACGCGTCCGGCGGTGGAGGCCGGCGAGAACCTCGGATTCCTGCCGGGCGACCTGCGCGAGAAGCTCGATCCCTACCTGCAGCCGCTCTACGACGCCCTCAAGGACATGATCCCCGCGCAGCGCCTGGCCGAGCACCTGGAGGAGGGCGTGATCCAGATCGCCCCGCTGGCCTTCATGCGCGGCCGCACGCTCGATAACGCCTTCGTGATCCTCGACGAGGCCCAGAACGCCACGCTGCCGCAGATCAAGATGTTCCTCACCCGCATGGGGCGCAACGCCAAGTTCGTGATCACCGGCGATGTGACGCAGGTGGATCTGCCCGGGCATCAGCCCAGCGGCCTGCTCCCGGCGGTGGATATGCTGCGCAACGTGCCTGGCATCGCCATCGTGGAGCTCGACGAGAAGGATGTGATCCGGCACGAGCTGGTCACACGCGTGCTGGGCGCCTTCAAGGAGCGGGAGCAGCGCGGGACGGAAAGCGCATCGAAGCCATGACCACACCCCTCGCTGGAACGCTGATGCGTTCCGACCTGAAGCACCCGCTCATCACCAAGGTGTACCGCGGCAAGGTGCGCGATGTGTACACCCTGACCGATGGCCGAATCATCCTTGTGGCCAGCGACCGCATCAGCGCGTTCGATGTGGTGCTGCCGCGCGGCATCCCCCACAAGGGCCAGGTGCTCAGCCAGCTCAGCTGGCACATGCTCCAGGCCACGCGCCAGGTGGCGCCCAACTGGGCCCTGGCGCAGCCCGATCCCAACGTGGTCATCGGCCATGCCTGCGCCACCGTGAAGGTGGAGATGGTGGTGCGCGGCTACCTCGCCGGCCATGCCTGGCGCACCTATGCCGAAGGCAGGCGCTCCCTTTGCGGAGCGGCCCTGCCCGAAGGCTTGAAGGAGAGCGACCAGCTGCCGCAGCCCATCATCACGCCCAGCACCAAGGCCGATGAGGGGCACGACGAGGACATCACGCCCGATGAGATCCTCGCGCGCGGGCTCTGCACAGCCGAGGAATGGGACACCATGAGCCGTCATGCGCTCGCGCTCTTCGCCGAGGGGTCGCGCATGGCCGAGGCGCGCGGCCTCCTCCTCGTTGACACCAAGTACGAGTTCGGCCGTGCCGCCGATGGCCGCATCCTGCTCATCGATGAGGTGCATACGCCCGACAGCTCGCGCTATTTCTACGCCGATGGCTATGCCGAACGGCAGGCGCGTGGCGAGCGGCAGAAGCAGCTGAGCAAGGAGTTCGTGCGCGAATGGCTCATCGCCAACGGCTTCATGGGCAAGGAGGGGCAGCAGGTGCCGCGCATGGACGATGCGTTCGTGCAGCGCGTCACGGAGCGGTACGTGGAGCTGTATGAGCGCATCACCGGCGCGCGCTTCGTGCCGGCATCCACCGCGGATGTGAACACGCGCATCCAGCAAGCGCTCGACGCGGCGCTCTGATTCTTCCGGACTGCTGGGCGAGAGGCCCCTCCCGCCCAATGGCGAACGGGGCCTTCGCAGGCAGCTTCCGGGGCGCGCCTTGCGGACGCACCACGAGGCGCTCGGTGCACTGCTGCTTTCCCGAACGCGCATGCAACGGGCGCACCTGCCCGGTCGAGGCCTATGGGGATGCTTGCATCATACAGCAGGCTTGTGCCGCGCCCCCTCACTGCTTCCCGGTGCGCACCACGTGCTGCATGGCCTGCATGTGGGCGCGCGCGTAGGCATCCATGCGCGCTGCCACCTCCGGATGCTGCGGCAGCGAATCGGCCGTGCCGCGCTCGCGGTACCGGTGCAAGGTGCGGCGCCCATCCTCGCGCGCGATCAGCAGCCATTCGTGATCGAGCACGCCGTACTTGTCGTCGGCGCACACGTAGGCGAAGGGGCGCCGCTCGCGCAGCAGGTCGATGCCCAGCGAGCGGTTCTCGTAAGGCGCGTCCAGCAGGCCCATGATGGTGGGGAAGACATCGATCTGCGCGGCTATGGCGCTATCGGCGCGCGGCTCGGCGATGATGCGCG
>CAZJTB010000138.1:6603-7010 GCA_964548485.1 uncultured Chryseobacterium sp.
AAGAGCAGCGGCGTGTGATGGTAATCGAGCGAGAGGTCGTAGGTGCCATCGAGCGCGGCGCCATGGTCGGCCACGAACACGAAGAGCGTGCTGTCGTACCACGGCCGGCCCTCGCTTGCCCTCACCAGTTGCCGCAGCGACCAATCGGCGTACTCGGTCACCTGGTCGATCATGGCCTCCGAATGCGGCTTGAAGTAAGGCGGTATGTAGTACGGCCCATGCAGGCTCGCGGTCATGAAGGCGGCCACGAGGGGCTTGCCGTCAGCGGCCATCTCGTCGAGGATGGGCAGGGCGAAGGCGAACATGCGGTCGTCAGGAACACCCAAGGTGGTCTTCACATCGGCCGCGGGGTAGTCGGCCTTGGTGATCACGCGCTCGCAGCCGTTGGCGCATGAAGCCCTCGGCGT
>CAZJTB010000139.1:0-7004 GCA_964548485.1 uncultured Chryseobacterium sp.
GGCGGTAGGTGTCGGTGACGTTCAGCACCTGGCTGGCGCTGGAGCGGTCCTCGAACTCGTCGGTGGTGGCGGGGTCGCCGTCCACGATGGCGATGTAAGCGTCCTTGTAGCGGCGGTACTGCCGGGTGTTCTCCTGGATGAAATAGGCACAGGTGCCCAGCCCGGCCCAGGCGATGGGGGCCTTCCAGTACTTGCGGTTGTAGATCTGCCCGGCGCCGGGGAGGGCGGCGCTGAGGATCGTGGCTTTTCGCGGGGAGTGGCGGTGGCGCCAGGAGAGGGTGTCCGTCTGCGCGGCGCCGAGGAGGGCGACGAGGAGGAACGAGCACGTGAGGAGGGCGCGGAGCGTCACAGGGGCAAAGGTGGGGCATGGCTGCCCGTCAATGAACTTGCCTATCGTTAAGCCACACGGCACCGTCAGTGGTGCACCAGGACTGGCAGAGTGGCGCGATTGCCGCCGAATTGGACATCGAGCACGTAGTATCCGTTGCAAAGGTTATCGGTCTGTACGAACCCGCTGCCGGCGCTCAGGTTTCTCACGAGCACGAGTCGTCCATCAGCAGTGAATATCCGGACTGTTGCGGAATGACTGCTGCCAACGTCCAACCACAGGTAGTCATCGCAGGGGTTGGGATAACCGCGGGGCCCGCGCTCTCGTGCGTTATCAGCTATGATCACCTCATCGGAGTTCAGGCGAGCGATGAAATAGGTCCAGTAGGAATCAACCTCAGGTGGAATGTTGAAGCTGCCCGATTGCCAATCAAGTGAGCAGCCGATCTGATTCTGGCTCAACACATACCCGGAAACATAGGCAGTTCCATCACCACCCAAGGCGAAACCAGTGGATTCGATGTAGCACGATTCCCCGAAATCGGTGCTGACACGCGCCAGCCATGCAGGATCTCCTTGCGGAGTCACATTGAGAATCATGGTATAGTTGGCTGTATCCAACTGGATGCCTTGGCCCAATTGGAAGGGTCCAACGCAAGCGACCGCTGTCCAGATGCTGGATGAGTCGAGAGCGAGACGGTAAGCATGAGCATAGCCACCTTGGGAGAAGACCGACCATGCCGGTTCACCAATCATATTGAACGCACCGATGAAAGCACCGCTGTTGCCGCTGCCGGTGGTGAACCAGGCCTGTCCTTCGAATGTGACCGAATCGAATGCGGTTCCCGAAACAATAAGCATTGAATCATTCATGCACTCCAGGTCCAAGGCGTAGAGGTTATCCGCCCACCTTACCCATTCATAGGCGCCGTCGTTGCGGAGCTTTACGAGGAAGAATCCAGCCTCGATTGGAATAGAAAGAGGGCCGAATGGCGTATTGCTGCACCATTCTGGGTCCGCGCTTGTGTATCCTGTCGCATAGAAGCTCCCGCTTCTGTCGCAGGCAGCGCCCTTTGCTCTGGTCTTGCCGGAGATCGAGCATCCGCCTGCACGAAGCCATTCGAATGATCCGTCCGGCGCCAATTTCCAGAAATAGGCAAGGGCATTCCCCGGTTGGTAAAGGACTGTGTCACCCTCAACCAACACATCGCCATAGCCGGAGCCTGCTATGAAAACCTCGTCGCTCGCATTGATGCTGATATCACCTGTCTGGATGTTGTTTGAGCTTTTCGCGGTGAACATCCATTCCGTGACTCCATCAAGGTTGAGCTTGGCGATGAAGTAAGTCGGCGACAGAGTGTCCTGAATCTCTGTCCATCCTCCGAAAGTGTATTCCCCCCAACCTTCTCCAGAAGCATAAAGCGCCCCCCTTGCGTATACGAGCCTATCAATCGCGCAGCCGTCACATTGCCTCGTCCAAAGCGGCTGTCCGGCGGGGTCGAGCTTCACCAAGTACCCTCCCGAATAACTGCCTGGTGCACCGAGCAGCTCTTGTTCGTTGAAGACTGATATGAGGGCGTAGCTGTTGCCAGCATCGTCTGCAGCGATTTCCGAGGTTGTGCCTTGCTGCGCCTTGACCCATTCCCACGTTGGGGCCTGTGCGGCGCAGGTCAAGGGCGCGATGAGCAGAGCAGGAAGGAAATGCCTCATGATCAGGGAAGGTAGGTGTCCTGGAGACGCGGCCGCACAGGGCTGCGCTGCCTGGATCACGGCGAGGGTCATCGGGTCGCCTGAATGCCCATGCCGGGTGCTGCCTTCAAGCAGATGCATGTGCCGGGTAGGCCCCCGAGGTCATTCCTACTGATTCCGCCGGTATTGGTGCGGCTTCCGGGCATGGCGGAGCGGGCAGTTGGTGATGTCCGACTCGCCGATGCCGGCCTCGCCTGGTTGCCCGTCCTCTCTACCGCAGTGCCTCCGTCAGAGGCCCGCTTCAAACGGCATAGGCCCTGGTAGCGTCCATCCTCACCCCAGCACCTTCTTCAGCCTATCCAGCTCAGCCTGGCTCTTGAAGCCGATCTCGATGGTGCCGCGCCCGTTGGCATCCACCTTCACAGTGACGCGGCTCCCGAGCTGCTCGGTGAGCAGGGCGCTCAGCGCCTTGTCATACCGGGGCTTGGGCGCGGAGGCCGGCCGCTTGATGCCCGGCACGGGCGTGAGCTCGCGGGCCAGTTCCTCCACCTGCCGCACGCTCAGTTGGCTCTCGATGATCTTACGGAAGAGCGCCACCTGGCGACCCGGATCGGTGATGGTGATCAGCGCGCGCGCATGACCCATGCCGATGCTGCGGTTGCGCAGGCCCAATTGCACCTCGGGCTGCAGCTTCAGCAGGCGCAGGTAGTTGCTGATGGTCGCGCGATCCTTGCCCACCTTCTCGCTCAGGCGCTCCTGGGTGAGGCTCACCTCATCGATCAAGCGCTGGAAGCTCACGGCCACCTCGATGGGGTCGAGCTCTTCGCGCTGGATGTTCTCCACGATCGCCATCTCGAGCATGGCTTCATCGTTGGCCACGCGCACGTACGCCGGCACCTCGGTGAGGCCAGCCAGCTGCGAGGCGCGGAAACGGCGCTCGCCGCTGATGAGCTGGAAACGCTCGTAGCCCACCTTGCGCACGGTCACAGGCTGTATCACGCCCAGTTCGCGGATGCTCTGCGCCAGTTCGGCCAACGCTTCTTCGCCGAAGTGCGCGCGCGGCTGGAAGGGATTCGGCTCGATTTGCACGATGGGCAGCATGGTGGTTCCGCCCATGGGGCGCTGCGCCGCCGAGGCATCGCGCGCGGTGATGTCCGCGGCCGGCTCATCGAGCAGCGCGCTCAAGCCCCGTCCCAGCCCTTTCTTCTTGATCATGGTCTGCTCGTTGTTCATGCGTCATTCCATCGCCCCGGCGGCCAGCACGCGCTCGCTGTCGGGAATCCGGGTCATGCTGTTCTTTTGGAGGATCTCGCGCGCCAGGTTCAGGTAGTTGGTGGCGCCCTTGCTGCTGGCGTCGTGCATGATGATGCTCTTGCCGTGGCTGGGGGCCTCGCCCAGGGCCACGTTGCGGTGGATCACCGTGTCGAACACGAGCTGCTGGAAGTGGGTCTTCACCTCGTCAACCACCTGGTTGGCCAGGCGCAGGCGGCTGTCGTACATGGTGAGCAGCATGCCCTCGATCATGAGCTCGGGGTTGAGCCGCTGCTGCACGATCTTGATGGTGTTGAGCAGCTTGCCCAGGCCCTCCAGCGCGAAGTACTCGCACTGAACGGGCACGATCACGCTGTCGGAGCAGGTGAGGCTGTTCACGGTGACCAGGCCCAGCGAGGGCGAGCAATCGATGATGATGAAGTCGTAGCTGTCGCGCAGGGGCTCGAGCACCTTCTTCATCTGGTGCTCGCGCTCGGGCATGTCGATCATCTCGATCTCGGCGCCCACCAGGTCGATGTGGCCGGGCAGCAGGTCGAGGCCGGGGTTATCGGTGCCCACGATCACTTGCTGGGCCGGGGTGCCGTTGATGATGCACTCGTAGATGCTGGCCTTCACCGCGCGCGGGTCGTGCCCGGTGCCGCTGGTGGCGTTGGCCTGCGGGTCGGCATCCACCAGCAGGGTGCGGCGCTCCAGGGCGCCCAGGCTCGCGGCGAGGTTGATGGCGGTGGTGGTCTTGCCTACGCCGCCTTTCTGGTTCACGATGCTGATGATCTTGGCCATGGTGGTGGTGTTGGTTTGTCCTTCCGGGCTTGACCCGGAATCGCGCGGTGTTGGGTCAGATGTCAATCGTTGCGCCGATCGCCGGCAGAAGCAGTTCGAGGCCCGCCGCGCTGAAAGCGCGCTTCGCCGCCTCGGTGTCGATGGCGATGGGAGGGAAGGTGTTGTAGTGGATGCCCACCACCTTGGCGACGCCCATGAGCTTGGCAGCCTCAATGGCATCGGCCACGCCCATGGTGAAGTGGTCGCCGATGGGCAGGCAGGCGAAGCGCAGCCGGAAGGGCTTCAGCAGCTGCATGTCGAGGGTGAGCGCCGTGTCGCCTGCGTGGTGGAAGGCTCCCTCCGGACCGCTCACCACGAAGCCACCGGGATTGCCGCCGTAGCTGCCATCGGGCAACTGGCTGCTGTGCAAGGCGGTAGTGTACTTCACCCGGAAGGGCCCCATTACGGCGCCGCCCCCGATGTTAAGGCCAACGGTCCTGGCCACGCCTTTCTTCTCGAACCAGGTGGCGATCTCGTAGTTGCTGACCAGCGTGGCGCCTGTGCGCTTCGCGATGGCTTCAGCATCGGCCACGTGATCACCATGGCCGTGGGTGATCAGGATCTCGGTGGCTGGAATGCGCTCCACTTGCACCTTGCCAGCCAGTGGATTCCCCGTGATGAAGGGGTCGAACAAGATGTCATGCCCGGCTGTGTTCACGCCGATGCACGAGTGGCCGTAGTAGGTGAGCTTCATCCGGTTCCGGCGAAACGTTGGGCCAACGCTTCGGCCGCGACAAAGAACAGAGCGGACAGCGGCTCCTTCCTGTTGAAAAACAGTCGAGTTTTGAACAGAATGGCGAACCGCCCCGGCGCAGCTCAGATGTCCTTGCGGTCCAGGTCCTCGAAGTTCACATCGCTGAAGGGGGGCGCCTCGCCGCCCTCGCTTCCGCCTGCAGCCCGGTCCGGGCTGCTGCCATACTCCCCGCTCGACCTCAGGCGGTCGATCTCGGCGATGGCATCCTGCAGGCCGTCCATGAACTTGTCGAAATCCTCCTTGTAGAGGAAGATCTTGTGCTTGTCGTAGTGCGCGCTGCCATCCTCGTTCGTGTGCTTCTTGCTCTCGGTGATGGTCAGGAAGAGGTCCCGGCCACGGGTGCTCTTCACATCGAAGAAGTAGGTGCGCTTGCCGGCGCGCACGGCCTTGGAATACACGTCCTCACGATCGTCGCGCATAGGGAGGTAGGTCTTGGGCAATCCAAATGTAGCAGGGGGGCTGGAATGGCCAAATTCCGGCGAGGTTGAAGGCTGGTGCGGTTGAGCGTTGGAGGTTGAAGGCTGTTGCGGATGCGGATTGGGAATCGGCTTCAACCCTCAACCGGCCTCGCAGCCAACCCTCAACCCCAAGAACCACTGCCAAATCACATCCGTGCCTCCTCCAGCAGCTGTTCCTCGTGCAGCTGGCGATAGATGCCGCCATGGGCCAGCAGCTGCTGATGGGTGCCCTGCTCGGCCACGCGGCCATGCTCCAGCACCAGGATGTGGTCGGCATCGCGCACGGCGCTGATGCGGTGGCTGATGATCACCGTGGTGCGGCCCTTCATCACGCCGCGCAGCTCGCGCAGGATGGCCTCTTCGGTGGCGGTGTCCACGGCGCTGAGGGCATCGTCGAAGAGGAGGATCCGCGGCCGCGCGATGATGGCGCGGGCGATGCTCACGCGCTGCTTCTGCCCGCCGCTGAGGGTGATGCCGCGCTCGCCCAGCACGGTGTCGTAGCCCTTGGGGAAGCCCAGGATATCGGCATGCACCTGCGCGATGCGCGCGGCCTGCACGATGCGCTCCACATGGTCGGCGCCGGCATCGAGGCGGAAACCGATGTTGCTGCGGATGGTATCGCTGAAGAGGAACACGTCCTGCGGCACAGTGCCCAGGCTCTGCCGCAGCTTCTGCAGCTTGATGCGGCGCGCGTCCACGCCATCGATGAGCACCTGCCCCGAGGTGGGGTCGTACAGCCGGGCGATGAGGTCAACGAGCGTGCTCTTGCCGCTGCCGGTGTGGCCCACCACCGCCAGCGTGCCGCCTGCGGGCACGTGGAAGCTCACGCCTTTGAGCGCGATGATGCCCGTATCGGGATAGGTGAAGCTGACCTGCTTGAAGGTGATGGCGCCCTGCACCTCCGGCAGCTCATCGGCCTGGTCGGTGATGGCCGGCGCGGCGCTCATGAATTCATCGATGCGCGTCATGCTGGCGCTGGCCTGCTGGATCAGGGAAGTGACCCAGCCCAACGAGGCGAAGGGCCAGGTGAGCATGTTCACATAGATGACGAACTCGGCGATGTTGCCCACCGTGACGGACGGGTCGCCCGCGATGAGCTTGAGCCCGCCCACGAGTATGGTGACCACGGTGCTCACGCCGATCAGCAGCATGATGGCGGGCATGAACACCGCATCCACCTTGGCCTGCGCCAGGCTGCGCGCGCGGTAGGCCTCGGCCGCTTCGCGGAAGCGCTCCACCGCCATGGGCTCCTTGGCATAGGCCTTCAGCACGCGGATGCCGCTGAAGCTCTCCTGCGCCAGCGTGCTCAAGCGGCTCTGCTGCTCCTGCACCGAAGCGCTTCGGCGGTTCATCACATCGCTCACGTAGTAGATGGCCACGCTCATCACAGGCAGCGGGGCCAGCGTCCACAGCGTGAGCTCGGTGTTCACGTGCAGCATGAAGCCGATGCACATGATGAAGAGCACCACGAGGTTGATGGTGTACATCACCGCCGGGCCCAGGTACATGCGCACCTTGCCCACGTCCTCGCTGATGCGGTTCATGAGGTCGCCCGTGCTGTTGCGCTTGTAGAAGGCGCGGTCGAGCCGCTGGTAATGGTCGAAGATGTCGTTCTTCAGGTCGTACTCGATCAGGCGGCTCACCACGATGATGGTCTGCCGCATGAGGAACATGAAGAAGCCCTT
>CAZJTB010000140.1:0-6994 GCA_964548485.1 uncultured Chryseobacterium sp.
ATGGAGGAATGGATGGCCTACCCCGAGTGGCGCCGCTTCGTGAGCGATACGCAGAATCAGCGTTTCAATGAACTGCTGGAGACCATCGAGGTAGTGGCCTTCTCCCGGCTCGACGAGCAGCTCTGGAACTACCTGGTGAAGCGCGCCCAGGCCACCGGCGAGCACACCTTGAAGGTGACCCATCAGGAGGTGGCGCAGGAACTGAATTCACCCCGCGAGGTAATCACGCGCCTGCTGCACCAGCTGGCTCAGCGCGGCAAGGTGAAGCTCTCACGCGGCGCCATCACCGTGGTGAGCACCGTTGCCTAAGGCAGAACCGTGGTCTGATGACCTCGGCTTGGAGATGAAGGAATTCGCCAAGAGGCCGCCCATGAGCGCGCCATAAAGCGAGCTGTTCAATGGACTGCTGGTGATGGCGCAGCTGCCCGAAGCGCAGCCCACCTGGCTCCAATAGAAGTAGCCGAATAGCGCGCCAACCACCGCAGCGCCCAAGGTGATGAGCCCGATCCGCTTCATTTCGCCTTGGTCGTACTAATGCCGAACGGCAGGTACAGGGGGCAGAAGCGCATGAAGCTCGTGAGCAGGAACACCGCAGCCAGGATGAGCAGCACGAGACCGAGCGTCCCGCCAACGGTATCCGTGAAGTAGAGGACGGCCATCACGATGGCGAGCATCACGCGGATGATGCGGTCGGCAGTGCCCATGTTCGCTTTCATGTCGATCGGTGTTGTTGCAGGCCAAATGTCCGATTTGCGCCGCGCCCGCGAAGTGATGAACATCACGCAGGCCTATGGATGGCAGGCCGAGACCCCGGCCCCCACGGTGGGTGCGGCAGGGCTCAGGTAGGGGATGCCCAGATCAAGGCCCCGCAGCACGAGGAGCACGGCCACGATGCCCACCATGACCGGTGAGGCCCGTCGGAGCCCGGCGCGCGCGCGCTGCCCGAGCAGGCCGCTGCCCATGCGCACCGCGAAGAGCATGGGCCAGGTGCCCAGGCCGAAGAGCGCCATGTAGAGCGCGCCTTCCGTGGCCGAACCCATGGCCGCAGAGCCGATGGCCGCTGCGTACACCAGGCCGCAGGGAAGCAGCCCGTTGAGCATTCCGGTGATGAGCAGGGCCTCTGGCGCGGTGCGCTTCAGGTTGCGGGCGAGCCTGCCGCGCAGGCGGCCGATGAGGATGGCCGCACCCGATGCCGGCAGCCAGCGCTCCAGCAGGCCGGGCACCACGATGCTCGCCAGCAGAACCGCACCAGCAACGATGCTTGCCGCCTGCTGAAGGCCCGCCAGCCGCAAGCCATGGCCGAATGCGCCGAAGGCCGCTCCGATGAGCACGTAGGTGGCGATGCGGCCGCTGTTCAGCAGCACCGTGCTGGACAGCCGCGATCGCCAATCGGGCCGGGGCGAGGGCACGGCCAGCGCGATGGGCCCGCACATCCCCAGGCAATGCGCGCTTCCCGCAACGCCCAGGATCAGTGCCGTGCCCAGCAAGGGGTTCATGGCGCAACGAGCTTCTCGGCGGTGTGGTAGGCGATGCCATCGGCCTGCCACTCCAACGAGGCATCGTAACGGCCCGGCCATAAATCCAGCGACTCCGAAGCGAATGTCCCGTCGGCATCGGCCATGATGGGTAAGGTGCGGTCCGCACGCGCATCGTTGGGTCGCAGCAGCACCAGCTTGCCCGTGATGCGCTTCCCAATGAGCTCCTCCGGGAACCGCAGGTGCACGCGGTTGTCATGGATCGCGATGGAGACGGCGGCCGAGAGGGCCCGCGCCCGCGATTGCGCATCGATGCGCTCCTGGTAGCGGAGCTCCTCCACGTAGTATTCATCGGACACCAGCGTTTCGGCGCGGCGCGCGCTGGCGATCCCGAATGCGGCCATCATCACGGCGAAGGCGATGAGGCTCAAGGCAAGTCCTTTTCCCCAGTTCATGCTCCAGGCGGTTTCATGGGTCCTACGAAGGAGGTGCGCACCTTCTCCAGAAGCTTGTCGCCGCTGAAGACGCCCACCACCACTTTGTTCTTCATCGCGGTAACGGCGCTCTTGGGCAGGATGAGGAAGGCCTCGCTGCTGGCTAGTTCGCCGGGTTGCAGCACGATGGGCTTGCCCACGAGCTGCACCTCGCCGCCTTCGATGTCCAGCACCTCGAAGCGCAAGGGAAGCTCGCGCGGCGTCTTGTTGGCCACCTTCAGGGCGTAGAGGTTGCTCACGCGTCCATCGGGCCGCTCCTGGAACAGGATGCCCGGCGTGCGCAGGAAGGTGGTGCGCGTCTCGCTCCGCGTTGCGATGAGCGCGCCGAGCGCGGCTACGAGCACGAGCAGCACAGCGGTGTACGCCTTCATCCGCAGGTTGAAGGCGAAGGGCTTCTTCGCGGTGATCTCGTCCTCGCTCGCGTAGCGCACCAGGCCTTTGGGGAGGCCCACGCTGTCCATGATGTGGTCGCAGGCATCCACGCAGGCGGTGCAGTTCACGCATTCGAGCTGGGTGCCGTTGCGGATGTCGATGCCGGTGGGGCATACATGCACGCAGGCCTTGCAATCGATGCAGTCGCCTTTGCCCACCGATGCGCGGTCCTCGCCCTTGCGCCATGAGCCGCGTCGCTCGCCGCGCACATGGTCGTAGGCGATCACCACGCTCTTGCGGTCAAGCAGCACGCCTTGCAAGCGGCCGTATGGGCAAACGGTGGTACAGGCCTGCTCGCGGAAGAAGGCGAAGTTGCCGTAGAAGGCGCCGCTGAAGGCCAGCATGGCGAAGAGCCCGGTGACGTGCGCTGATGGCGGCTCGGTGACGATGCGCATCAGCTCGTCGCTGCCGATGAGATACGCGAGGAAGGTGTTGCCGATGATGAAGCTGACCGCGAAGAAGGCCGCATGCTTGAGTGTCTTCTTCCCCAGCTTCCGGGCCGACATCGCCTCCTTGTTCAGCAGCTGCTGATGCTTCCAATCGCCCTCGATCCAGTACTCGATGCGACGGAACACGTGCTCCATGAACACGGTCTGGGGGCAGGCCCAGCCGCAGAAGAGCCGGCCGAAGGCCACCGTGAAGAGCGCCACGAAGACGATGAATGCGAGCACCCCGATCACGAAGATCAGGAAGTCCTGCGGCCAGAAGGTCTGCCCGAAGAAGACGAAGCGGCGCTCGATCACATTGATCATGAGCAGCGGCTCGCCGCCGATGCGGAGGAAGGGCCCGGCCAGCAGCAGCGCCAGCAGCGCGTACGCGAACCACTGGCGGCGCGTCGTCCATTTGCCGCTGGGCTTCTTCGGATAGACCCAGATGCGCTTGCCGTGCTTGTCCACCGTGCTGATGGAGTCGCGGAAGCTCTCGTCGCGCTCGGCTTCGGCGCGGGCATCGCGGGCCAGATGCGCAGGTTGTGGGGTCATCGGGTTCGTCACCTGCCGCTACTGATGGATGTCAGCCAACCTCGGTGATTCATGCGCAAAGCTCCGGGTCTGGCCTCTGGATGGGCTGACAACGGTCAGTTCCGGACCGTGATATGGGTCACCGTGGGGGCCTACAGATTCCGCGGAAGCCAGGGCGCTTTATGATGAAGCGGGCGCGCATTGCTGCGGGCCGGCTTCATCGAGCTGTCCTGTTGGGTGCGCTACCGCATCGCAACGCGAACCGTATCGGACTTGGCGGCCGTGCTATCCGCTGGCGCTGGCTGCTCCTTCCACAATTCCCCCTGCGGCGCCTTCCCTGCTGGACCACCAGTGCCTTGCAGGCTGAGGATGTAGCTCGCGAGGCCTTGGATCTCATTGGGCTTCAACTGGCTCTTCCAGCTGATCATGCCTTTCTCCGGCACGCCGTACTTGATCGTCCGGAAGATTTCCTTCACGCCACCGCCATGGAGCCAATAGGCATCGGTTAGGTTGGGGCCCACGCTGGTCTCGGAGCCAGCGCCATCGGTACCGTGGCAGGCTGCGCAATAGGTGGTGAAGGTCTCCTTCGCCGCGGCCAGCATGCCGGCATCCGAGGTCACCGTCACCGTATTCTCATCCACAGCGGCGCCCGCACGGGCCACGAAGGCGGCCACATCGGCCTTGGCCTGCTCCATCTCGGCCACGTACTCCTCGTGCGAATCGTTCCAGGTGCCGGTCACGTGCATGTTCACCAGGTAGAGCACGCCCCAGGCGATGGTGCCGTAGAAGAGCCACACCCACCACGGCGGCAGCACGTTGTCCAATTCGCGGATGCCATCATACTCGTGGTGCATGAGCAGGTCGCGCTCCTCCTCCTCTTTGCTGGGACGGCGGGTGAGCAGGGCCATGATCTTTGCGATGGGCGAAGGGCGCTCAGCGGCTGCTGCGGCCCCAGCCCGTTGCTCCTCGAACACGCCCGTGATGGCGCGCATGGTGCCGCGCAGCAGGTTGATCTGCACCAGGAGCACGATGAAGAGGAAGATGTTGATCACCAGCAGCAGGTAGAAGAGCTCCTGGTTGTTCATCGTGGCGCGGGGCTCCACGTAAGCCTGCGCGCTGGCGCTTCCCGCTGCGAGCAGGAAGGGTAGGAGCATGGCGCCCTTCGTCGTGCGCTCGGTGAGCTTGCGCATCCAGCCGGTGCTGCCCATCATGGTGCGCAGGATGGAGCTCATGGCCAGGATCAGCACCACCTGCACCACGGCCAGGCCCATCATCACGTAGTTCACCGTGCCGCTCACGGGAATCAGCGGCTGGCTGGATGGTGCGGCCTGCGCGAATGCGCCGGTGGCAAAGGTGGCGACGGCGGTGAGGGCCAGCGCCCGATGGATACGGGTTCGTTCAGTGCGCATGGGTGGTGGTGGCGTTGGTGGCATCATCGGCGAGGGGCAGCGTGCTCATGTGATCGACCTGCTCGCGGCGCATGGCGCGCACCCAGAAGAGCACGCCGATAAAGAGTGAGAAGAAGAGGACGAAGGCCATCACGGGGAACAGGTCCACGTGGTCGATCGAGGTCATGTGCCCTTTGATGAACTTGAGCATGGCTCCGTTGTATTAGCGTTGGGCGGTCGTGCCTAACCTGATGTCGGTGCCCAACCGCTGCAGGTAAGCGATGAGGGCGATGATCTCCTTGTCGGCGGGGGCCTCGATGCCGTCCTTCTTCAGGCCGGCCACGATCTGATCGCGCTGCTGCACCAGGTGCGCATTCGCGCGATCGGCGAAGCCAGGGCCATAGGGCTCCTTGTCGTAGGGCACGCCCATGGTGAGCATGGCTTCGATCTTCTTCTTCGTGGTGGCGGTGTCCAGGGCGTGCTCGTATAGGTGCGTGTAGGGCGGCATCAGCGAACCGGGGCTCATGCTGGTGGGGTCGTACATGTGGTAGTAGTGCCAGCTATGGCCGTATTTGCCTCCTTGGCGCAGCAGGTCAGGCCCCGTGCGCTTGCTGCCCCACTGGAAGGGGTGGTCGTACACGAACTCACCGGCCTTGGCATACTCGCCGTAGCGCTCGGTCTCGCTCCGGAAGGGGCGGATCATCTGGCTGTGGCAGGTATAGCAGCCCTCGCGGACATAGATGTCGCGGCCATGCAGCTCCAGGGGCGTATAAGGCTTCACGCTGCTGATGGTGGGGATGTTGCTCTTCACCAGGAAGGTGGGCACCATCTCGAAGAGGCCGCCGATGGCCACCAGCACCAGGCTGATCACCAGCATCTGGATGGGGCGGCGCTCGATCCAGCGGTGCCAGTAATGGCCATCGCCTCCTTCGGCCACGGCCTTCTCCAGCGCGGGCGCCTCGGCCTCCTCATTCGCGATCAGCCGGCCGGCCTTCACGGTCTTCACCACGTTGTACACCATGACGAAGGCCCCGGTGATGTAGAGCAGCCCGCCCAGCGCGCGCAGCCAGTACGCGGGCTTGATCTCCATCACCGTATCGAGGAAGTTCTTGTACACCAGGTAGCCGTCCGGGGTGAACTGCTTCCACATGCCGCTCTGCCAGAAGCCGGCGAAGTACATGGGGATGGCGTAGAATACGATGCCCAGGGTGCCCAGCCAGAAGTGCGCGTTCGCCAGCCTGGTGCTGTGGAGCTTTGTGCCGTAAAGGCGCGGCACCATCCAGTACACGATGCCGAAGGTGAGCATGCCGTTCCAGCCGATGCCGCCGATGTGCACGTGGGCGATGATCCAATCGGTGAAGTGCGCCATGGCGTTCCAGCTCTTCAGGCTCAGCAGCGGCCCTTCGAGCGTGGCCATGCCGTAGCACGTAACGGCCACCACCATGAACTTGAGCACCGGGTCCTCGCGCACGCGGTCCCATGCGCCGCGCAGCGTGAGCAGGCCGTTGAGCATGCCGCCCCAGCTGGGCGCGATGAGCATGATGCTGAACACCGTGCCCAGGCTCTGCGCCCAGTCGGGCAGCGCGCTGTAGATCAGGTGGTGCGGGCCCGCCCAGATGTAGAGGAAGATGAGCGCCCAGAAGTGGATGATCGATAGCTTGTAGCTGTACACCGGGCGATTGGCCGCCTTGGGCATGAAGTAGTACATGAGGCCCAGGTAGGGCGTGGTGAGGAAGAAGGCCACCGCATTGTGACCGTACCACCACTGCACCAGTGCGTCCTGAACGCCGGCATACCAGCTGTAGCTCTTCCACATACCGGCGGGCATCTCGAAGCTGTTCACGATGTGCAGCATGGCCACGGTGACCCAAGTGGCGATGTAGAACCAGATGGCCACGTACATGTGCCGCTCCCTCCGCTTGAGGATGGTGCCGAACATGTTGATGCCGAAGACCACCCAGACCAGGGTGATGGCGATGTCAATGGGCCACTCGAGTTCCGCGTATTCCTTGCCGGTGGTGATCCCCAGCGGCAGGGTGATGGCGGCGGCGACGATGATGAGCTGCCAGCCCCAGAAATGGATCCAGCTCAGTGCATCGCTGAACATCCGTGCCTTCAACAGGCGCTGCAGGCTGTAATAGACACCGGTGAAGATGCCGTTGACCACGAAGGCGAAGATGACCGCGTTGGTATGCAGCGGGCGCAACCGCCCAAAGGAGAACCACGAGGCCATGTTGGCCCCGGGG
>CAZJTB010000141.1:0-6982 GCA_964548485.1 uncultured Chryseobacterium sp.
TCTCGGCCTTTGTGGCCTACACCGCACTGGAGTTAGAGCTGTGGGAGCAATGCTTCATTGCGGTTGATCTCCTGGTGCCGGCGAACGACAGTTTCGATGCGTATCTCGAGCACTACCTGGCGCGCCCCGATGCCGGCTACAAGCAGCATCAGCATTTCGCTGGGGAGTCGCCGGAGTAAGGACCTCGCGCCGCCGGGTTCCGGCGCGTGCGCATAGCAGCCCCTCCGCCCCCCATCTTCGCGCCCCATGCAGCTCACCACCGTCCATTCCCTTTGGCTGGCGCCGCTGTGCCTGGCGCTGGGCGTGGCGCTGGCGTGGTGGCTGTACCGCAGGCAGCGCGATCGCGAGGGCTTCGCGCCGCGCCTGGCCCTGGCGCTGGGCGCCCTGCGCGCGCTGGCCATCGCGGCCATCGCCTTCTTCCTGCTGGAGCCCATGCTGCGCCTCACGGTGCGCGAGGTGCGCCGTCCGGTGGCGGTGCTGCTGCACGATGGCAGCCGCTCGCTGGCGCTGGCGGGCGACACCGCCGCGCTGCGCGGCGCTTACATGGACCGCCTGGATGCCCTGGCGCAGGAGCTGGGCGCGCGCTACGAGGTGCGGGCCTTCACCTACGGCGAGGGCCTCCGCGAAGGCCTGCTGCGCGATCAGGGCGATGGCCTCACCGACCTGAGCCAGGCGCTGCGCGAGGTGCACGACCGCTTCCACGGCCCCGACCTGGGGCTGGTGGTGCTCGATGGCGACGGCATCGTGAACCGCGGCCGCGACGCGCGGCTCGAAGCGGCACGCCTGGGGGTGCCCATCCACATCATCGCGCTAGGCGATACCACCATCCGCCCCGACATCGCCATCCGCGGCGTGGAGCACAACCGCATCGCCTTCCTCGGCAACGAGTTCCCGGTAACGGTGTCGCTGGCGGCGCATCACCTGTCCGGTTCGCGCGCGCGCGTCACCATCCGCCATGAGGGGCGCGAGGCGGGGGCGCAGGAGCTGGCGGTGCAGGGCGATCCCTTCCGCCGCGAACTGCGCTTCCTGGTGCGCGCGGCCACGCCGGGCATGCAGCGCTACACCGTGGCGGTGGATGCCATCGCGGGCGAGCACACCCGCGCCAACAACGCCACGGAGTTCTACATCGATGTGCTGGACGCGCGGCAGAAAGCGCTGCTGCTGGCCCAGGCGCCGCACCCCGACATCGCGGCCATCCGCTCGGCCCTGGCCGGGGTGGAGGGCTACGAGGTGCAGGTGGCGTATGCGGGCGAGTTCACCGGTGGCATCGAGGCCTTCGACCTGGTGGTGCTGCACCAGCTGCCCTCGGCGCGTGGCGCCGATGCGGCCATCGCGCGGGCCAGGACCAAGGGCATCCCGCTGCTGGTGGTGCTGGGCGCGGCCACGGATATGACCGCCTTCAATGCGCTGGGGGCGGGCGTATCGGTGAGCGGCGCGCGGCCCGCCACCACCGATGCGCAGGCGCAGCCCCAGCCGCGGTTCTCGCTCTTCAACCTGGAGCCCGACCTGGTGCGCGCCATCGAGCGCTTCCCGCCGCTGCAGGTGCCCTTCGGGCAATACACCGCCGGCCTGGGCGCCGAGGTGCTGGCCACCCAGCGCGTGGGCGCCGTGCGCACCGAGGCGCCGCTGATCGCCGTGCAGCAATTGCAGGGGCAGCGCACCGCCGTGATCGCCGGCGAGGGGCTCTGGCGCTGGCGACTGGCCGACCACCGCATGAACGGATCGCACGAGCGCTTCGACCGCCTGGTGCGCAAGCTGGCGCAATACCTGGCCCTGCGCGCCGATAAGAAGCGCTTCCGCGTGGACCATGCCCCGCTCTTCACCACGCGTGATGCCGTGGCCTTCACCGCCGAGCTGTACAACGCCGCCTACGAGCCGGTGCCCGATGCGCGCATCGCGCTCACCCTCACCGACAGCGCGGGCCGTGCTTACGACTTCGATTTCCGCGGCGCCGAGGGCGCTTACCGCGCCGATGCCGGGCGCCTGCCCGCTGGGCGCTACGCGTGGAAGGCGCAGGCTGAGCATGCGGGCGAGCGGCATGCCGCGCAGGGCTTCCTGCATGTGCAGGCGCTCGACCTGGAGCGTTTGAGCACCGTGGCCGACCACGGACTGCTGGCCGATATCGCCGCGCGCACCGGCGGCCTCCTGGTGCGACCCGATGGCCTCGACGCGCTCACAGCGTCAATCATGGGCGAGCAGGCCATCCCCGCCCGCTCGTACCTGGAGCAGCGCTTCACCGACTTGGTGGCCTCGCCGTGGCCCTTCGCGCTGATCGCGCTGCTGCTCTGCGCCGAATGGGCGCTGCGCCGCCGCGCGGGCGCTTATTGAGATGGAGGCTTCGGTCACCCCTTCGCGCTGGAAGCGCCTGCTCCGCTGGTGGGGGCTGCGCGCCGCGGTGGTGCTGGCGCTGTGCGCGCTGGGCTGGGCGCTGCGGCACCCCATCGCGCGCGGCATCGGCGCCTTCCTGATCCAGGAGGATGCCCTGGCGCAGGCCGATGCGCTGTACGTGCTGGGCGGCTCGCCGGTGGAGCGCGCGGCCGAGGGCGCGCGGTTGGTGCGGGCCGGCTTTGCTCCTGTGGCCGTGTTCACGGGCGCGCCCGTGAACGAGCAGCTCGCGGCCTTCGGCATCGATAGCTGCGAGGCGGGCATCGGCGCGGCCATCGCGCTGGCCTCCGGCCTTGCGACCGATCGATGCGTGATCCTGCGCGCGGGCACCAGCACACAGGAGGAGGCTGCGGCCATCCGCGGGCATGCGGCCTCGATCGGGGCCGATACGGTGATTGTGGTCACCACCGAATTCCACACCCGGCGCGTGTCGCGCGTGATGCGCAAGGCGCTGCGCGGCACGGGCATCACGGCCATCGTGCGCGGCGCGCGCTCGCACCGCTACGATGCCGATCGCTGGTGGGCCAGCGAGGAGGGCCTCATCATGGTGAACAACGAGTGCGTGAAGCTGCTCTACTACACGCTGAAGCACTAAGACCTCAGCGGCGCACCATCAGGCGCTGCACGGCGCGGCCCCGCTCATCCCCGGCGGCCACGGCATAGACGCCGGGCGCGAGGCCCTCGAGGCTCAGGCTCAGCTGCGGCTGTCCGTTGGATGCCAGCGCGCGCACCAGCCGGCCCGTGCCATCGTGCAAGCTCACGCGGGCCCGTGGCCCGAAGCCATCGAGCAGCACGGTGGCCTCGTACGCGGCGGGGTTCGGGAAGAGCCGCAGCCCTTGCTCCAACACGCGATTTGCCACGCCCACCACCTCCACGCAGAAGGGCGGCACGGTGGTGAACTCCTCGCCGTACTGGCCATCGCTCTGCACCAGTACGGTGCCGTCGGCATTCACGATCTCGAGGCTGCCCTCGCCCTCGTCGCAGCAGATGCCATCGCCGAAGGCATCGCGGATGGTGAAGATGTAGCAGTCGTTGCTGAGGCACCAGGGTGCTTCAATGACCACGCCGGCCTGCAGGTCCGGGTAGGGGCCGCCGCTGTAGAGCACGGTGCCGGCGAGGGTGGCGAGGGTCCAGGTGATGTCGCTGCCCCAATTATCGAGCGTGAGGCGCAGGGTCACGTTGCCTCCGGGGTTGCTCACGTTGAAGCCCAGTGTCCATTGGTCGTTCTCCGGCACCTCGTCCGGATTGCCGTTGGGGAACCCGCTGCTCACGGTGAGCAGCTGGCTGCCCGATGCGGCCACCAGGGGCGGCAATTGCACATTGGCGGTCTGCAGCGGGAGCAGCGAGCCGCTCCAGTTGAACACGTTGCTGGCACCGCCCACGAGCCCGTAGGTGATGGTGGCATTGGTGAGGGTGACGATGCCGTTGTTCTTGAGCGTGATGATGGGGGTGATGATGGAATCGCCGCAAATCAGTGGAGGTATGTTCACGATGCTGGTGATGGCGGCATCGAAGTAGGTGGGCACCACCACCTCCACCTCGCCCAGGCCGGGCAGCGTATCGCCGCACGCGCCGAGGTAGGGCTCCAGCAGGGGCCAGCTCACATCGAGCCGGCCGTAGTAATCGTCCACGCTGTTGCTGCAATTGGCCGCGCCTCCGTAGAGCTGGCCGATGAGGCGCTTGTTCTGGTTCCACAGGCCGCTGCCGCTGCTGCCGGGCTCGGTGGTGCCGGCATCCCAAACGGAGACGCGCCAGCAATCGGCCGGGCCGGTGCCCAGGTCGATGTTGGCCTGGCTGATGGGGCTCTGCGACAGGCTGATCTTCTTGATGTCGCCGCTGGGGTGGTGGATGCCGCAGACGGAATCGGGCGTGGCGCCGCTCTTGTCCCAGCCGCTGTAGAACACGTTGTATGCATCGGGCGGCACGCTGCTGAGCTGCAGGAAGGCCATGTCGGTGGTGCTGCTGCTGGTGAGGAGCACGCAATTGGCCACGGTCTGGTCGATGGGGCCGTTCTCCGTGGGGCTGCACACGGGGCTGTCCCAGTTGAAGCGGAACACCCAGTTCTCCACATCGGTGTCGAGGCAGTGGTTGGCGGTGAGGAAGTAGGGCGTGCTGTCCTGCGCGCAGTTGTTGAGGAGCGTGCCGGTGCAGAAGCCGCTGCCGCCGGTGGTGATGATGGCCACGCTGCGGATCTGGTCGCGCCAGGGATCGCCCTCGGGGCAGATGACGTTGATGTTGCACGATTCACTGTCGCCGAAATCCTTCAACTGGCGGAACACATCGCGGTAAGCATGCGTCACGCGGTCGATGCGGAGCTCGCCCTGGCCGGCCACCGCACGCGGCTCGTGGTACTCCACGATGATGCGTTCGCCCGGCAGCTGGCTCACGCCCATGCTGCGCTTGCCGCCCGCGCTGGCTGCGGTGAAGGCGCCCAGCCACTGGCCGTGCGCGTTGTACACGAAGACGCGTCCGCCTTCAGGAACCACGTATCGGCTGAACCGGAAGTTGATGCTGAAGGCCCCGGGGCAGGTGAAGGCGATGCGCCATACGCGGTCGCCGTTGCGGAGGGTGGTCCAGGTGCCGTGGGCATCGCTGCGCGCATCCACGGCATGGTTGAAGCCGAAGCGCCAGGGACCCTTGATGCCTGCGGCGATGCGGGCCTCATCCTCGGCGATGAGCGCTGCGGCATCCACCGCGGGCAGCACGAAGCCCTGCGGCTCGGGCAGGCGCGGACCCAGAGGAAGCAGGCCCACCGGCGTGCCACCGAAGGCGATCTGCGCGTTGGCCGCGATGCAGGGGAGCAGGAGCAGGGCAGGAACGAGTACTCGAAGGACCATGGGCTTGCGGTTCAGCTTCACCGGGTGAAGATAGAAGAGGCGCTACAGCCGAAGACCGCCGGGGCGCGGCGGTCTTCGTGCGAATGCGGCGTTCCGCGGATCAGCGCGAGAGCACCAGGCGCTGCACGCTGCGGTAGCCCTCGGAGGTGGCCTCCACGAAGTAGATGCCTTCGGGCGCGGCGCTCAGGTCCAGGTTCAAGCGCTCAGCACCCTGGTTGGCGCGGCGGGCCATCACCTGCTTGCCCAGGGCGTCGAACACCGTGATGCGTCCACCGGCGCGCATGGCGGCAGGCAGGTTCACGGTAACGAGGCCATTGGTGGGGTTCGGCGCGAGGCTGAGCTCGCTCGGCGCCGATGCCTCCTGCACGCTGGTGCTGATGGGATAGCCTTGCAGGGTGTTGCCGCAATCGCCCAGCCAGGTCTGCAGGTACTGGTAGCTCACGTTGAAGCGGCCGAAGTAGTCGTTCACGTTGTTGCCGCACGAGGCCTGGCCGCCGTAGAGCTGGCCGATGAGCAGGCCATTCTGGTTCCAGAGGCCGCTGCCGCTGCTGCCGGTCTCGGTGGTGCCATCCTCCCACGCGGCGATGCGCCAGGTGGCGGCCCCGCCCCAGCTCACCTGGGTGGCGGCATTGTAGTCGAAGCTGATCTTCTTGATGTCGCCATCGGGGTGGTGGATGCAGGTGCTGCTGGTGGGGGCGGTGCTGCTCTTGTCCCAGCCGGTGTAGAACACGTTGTAGCTGGCGGGCGGGGTGCTGTTCAGTTGCAGGAGGGCCACATCGCTGGCGGCGTTGTTCGCGCGCAGGGTGCTGCCGCTCACCGTCTGGTTGGTGGGCGCGTTGGTGGTGGGGGTGCAGGTGGGGCTGTTCCAATTGAAGCGGAACACCCAGCTGTTGTTGCCGCCCAGGCAGTGGTTGGCGGTGAGGAAGTAGGGCGTGCCGTTGTTCTGGCAATTGTTGATGAGCTGGCCGGTGCAGATGCCGTTGCCGCCCACGGTGATCATGGCCACGCTGCGGATCTGGTCGCGCCAGGGATCGCCTTCGGGGCAGATGACGTTGTTGTTGCAGGCACCGCTGGTTCCGAAGCCCTTGAGCGAGCGGAAGAGGTCGCGGTAGGCGTGCGTCACCTGCCCAATGCGCAAGAAGCCTTCGCCGCGCACGGCATGGGGCTCCACGTACTCGATGGTGATGCGGTCGCCGGGGAGCTGGGTGACGCCCAGGAGATGGTGGCCCGGATTGCTCTCGGCCGTGAAGGCGCCGAGGGTCTCACCGGCCTCGTTGTACACGAAGACCTGTCCGCCATCGGGCACGAAGTAGTCGTTGAACTCGAAGTTGATGCTGAAGGCGCCCGGGCATTCGATCGCGGTGCGCCATACGGCATCGCCGTTGGGCAGGGTGCTCCACACGCCGCCATCGGCCGTGCTGATGCTCGTCTGGTGGTTGAAGCCGAAGCGATACGGGCCTTTGATGCCCTGGGCCGTGCGCGCCTCGTCCTCCGCCATCAGGGCCGCCGCATCCACTTCGGGCATGCGGTGCAGTGGCGGGGCAGGCAGTTGCGCTTTGCCGAGGCCATAGGGCTGGCCTCCGAATGATACCTGCGCCGCAGCAGGAGCGAGGGCGGTGAAGAGGACTGCGAGGGTCAAGGTGTTCCTCATGTGCTGAATGGTTCTGGTTCTTGCGTATGGTCCGCCGCCGAAGATAGGCCCGTCAAACATTCGTGAAGCGGCTCATCCCCATGACAGGATGGGTTGTCAACCGGTGCGA
>CAZJTB010000142.1:0-6940 GCA_964548485.1 uncultured Chryseobacterium sp.
GAGGTCGCCGTTCAGGTCCTCGGCGGTGCTGATCACCGGCGAGCGCACAGGCTCCACCACTTCCATGGGCGTGGTATCCAGCTCAAGCGCGTTCACGACTTCTTCCTCCGCCTCCTCGTCCGCTTCCACCTCCAGTTCCACGGTCCCCGCTTCTTCCTCTTCCGCCGCAGTATTCTTAAGCGTGTCGGCTACTGCGCTGAAGGCTTCAGCCGCTGGCGTCGCTTCCTTCATACGCACGCCCGGACGCGTCCAGCCTTCGGCATCGGCTTCGGGAACCGGCGCATCGGCTTCCGCTTCGCGCTTTGCGAACAGCGCGTTCACCCAGCCGAAGCTGAGGTTGAAGGTGAACACCGCGAAGGCGGCGGCGCTGAAGACGAGCAGCGCGCCCGCGCCGAATTCGCCTAGCAGGGTGGTGAGGTGCTTGGTGAGCACCACGCCCACGCCGCCGCCGAGGAAGCTGTATTCGCCGCGGAAGAAGAAGCCGAAGAGCGCGGGCACCCAGAAGAGGGCCATGGCGGTCCAGCCCAGGGTACGGCGCGGCGGCAGCAGCCAGGTGCCCAGCAGGATGCGGATGCCGCAGAGGAAGCTCCACAGCGGGAATGCGAATGCCGCCAGCCCGAACCACAGATGGATGAAACGGTGCGCGCTGATGGCGCCCAGCTTGCCCAACCAGTTCTCGGCCTTGATGTCGGTGCGGAGGATCTCCCACCAGCCGCGGCTCATCAGATCCTGATCAACGCGCCAGGTGAAGAGGAAGCTCACGAAGGAGGTGAGCAGGAAGAGGCTGCCCAACGTGAGCAGCAGGCCCAGCACGCGGTGGGTGCGCGCATCGGTGAAGAACCCGGCGATGCGGCTCATCAGCCCCGGGCCCTGCTCGGCGCTCGCCTTCCTCGCACGCCGCTTCTTGGGCTCCGGGGCTTCGGTTTCGGCTTCGGGCGCCTCGTCGCGGAGGCGGTTGCGTTTCTCGTTGGCCAAGGTGTGGAACAGGCTTCGCTCGCACGCGCGAGGCGATGCGTCGAAGGTCCGGAGGTGCTCTGGGGGAACGGTCCGGGCCGCGGGGGTAGTATCAACAGGCCGGCGTGGAGAGCGTCACGGGGCGCGTGGCAGGCGGTTCCGCACCAAGCGGATTCCGTGCTATGGCCGAGGAACCCGGCCCGCCCTCACATCGAGAAGGTGCCCATCACTTCGCCCAGCTCGTGGTGCAGCACCTCGGCCGAAACGGCCTGGAAATCACCTTTGGGGGAGAACTTGGCCTCATCCACCGGTCCGGCGGTCACGCGCTGCGCATCCAGGTGCATGCGGATGCCGTTCTGCACGATGTCGTAGCGCAGCAGCACGCCCGGCACCTCGGCGAAGGGCCCGAACCAGTTGGGGTCGCGCATGTTGATCCGGTCGGTGTACCACAGCTCGATCTCCGGCTGCTCCATGCGGTTGAAGACGGCCAGCGCTTTGCGGCACGGGTAGCCCGCGATGGTGTCGATGTCCTCCGTGAATAGGATGGTGGGACGGCCATAGTCGCTGTTGAACAGGTCCAAGTCGCGCGGCTTCAAGTGACTCACCAGGCGCTTGCCCATCATGCTCATGTGGTAGTCCATGCGCCTTGCCTCATTATCCACCATCATCGTGGTGCGGAAGAGGCCCATGCCTGCGCTCACTTCGGCCACCTGCTTCTCCTTGGTGAAGGTGAGCAGGGTCTTCTCGGGCAGCATCCCGGCCATCAGGCCGTTGGGGTCGTACCCAGGGAAGCTGAGGGCGTACTCGATGGTGCCTTCCGAAACGCGGCTTTGCAGCAGGCTGGATGAACAGCCGCTGGCCAATGCGCCGAGCAAGGCCAAGGGAAGGAGACGTGTGGTCATGGGCAGGGTGTTCGACAGGCCTCGTTCTACGTTCGACGGAGGCGCTTCGTTTCGCGCCGAAAACAGGCCGCCGGAGGCGGGTTACCTTGCGCCGCCGCAGCGGCCACAGCCGTAGCCGGGCACCCCATGGAAGTACGATTGATTGAAGCCGCCTCGGAGATCGGGGCCGGCACCCGCGGCACCAGCATGGGCATGGCGGCGCTGCGCGTGGCCGCGTGGAAGCTCGGCAGCGAGCTCTTCGGGCATGCCGAGGAGAGCATCCTGCGCGACGAGAACGACGTGCTCTACGAGGATGACCGCTCGCCGAACGCCCACCACATCGATGGACTGATCCGCTTCGAGAGCGACCTCGCGTATGAGGTGTACAAGTACCTGCGCAACAGCGTGTTCCCGATCGTGGTGGGAGGCGATCATTCCATCGCCATCGGGTCCGTTTCGGGCACCAAGATGGCCTTCCCCGATCAGCGCCTGGGCGTGGTGTGGATTGATGCGCATGCCGACCTCCACACCCCATGGACCACCCCCAGCGGCAATGTGCACGGGATGCCGTTGGCGCTGCTGATGCAGATCGAGAAGAAGGGCAAGAACCGCCCACGGGTGTACACCATGGATACCTGGGACCGCCTGCGGAAGATCGGCGTGAGCGGCCCCAAGCTGCTGCCCAGCGATTTGGTCTTCATCGCCCTGCGCGATTACGAGCCCGAGGAGGAGGCCATCATCAAAGAGCACGGCATCAAGGTGATCCGGGTGGAGGAGCTCCGCGCCAAAGGGGCGGAAGCCGCCGTGAAGGAGGCCCTGGAGCACCTAGCCGGATGCGATCGGCTGCATATCAGCTTCGATGTGGACAGCCTTGATCCCAGTATCTCCATGGGCACAGGCACACCGGTTCCCAACGGGCTCAACCTCGAGGAGGCCCGCATCCTCCTCAGCGGTTTCTGCGCCAGCCCCAAGACCGCCACGTTGGATGTGGTGGAGATCAACCCCGCGCTCGACGACAAGAATGCCATGGCGGAAGCCACGCTCAGCATCCTGGAGCCGCTGTTCCCGATCCTGCGGGGACGTTAGTGCAGTGTGGCAGTGCTCCTGGGCATCAGTTCTGCAGTGAAGAAGTGATGAAGTGATGAAGTGAAGCAGTGATGCGGTATTGCAGTGAAGCAGTGAAGCAGGAAGGCAGTGAAGCAGTGATGCCAGTCAGAAACGTGCGACCGATGACGAGCCGGCCAACTGGTGCACTGTGTAACTGGTCAACTGGTACACGTTGTACATGTTCTGCTGGGCCACAACTCGACCCTGCCGGTGAGCCATGAGCGCCTCTGCGGTCATCCTGGTTCGTCCAACCGGCTTCGGCTTCGACCCCGAGACGGCGGCCAGCAACGAGTTCCAGCAACGACTGCAGGTCGATGATGCGCGCAGGGCAGCAGCGGATGAGTTCGATGCGCTGCTCGAGGCCCTGCGCCAATGCGGCATAGGCGTCACCGTGCTCGACCCCATCGACCCCAAGGCGCCCAATGCCGTGTTCCCGAACAACTGGTTCAGCACGCACGCCGATGGATCGCTGGTGCTCTACCCCATGCTCACGCCCAGCCGCCGCGCCGAGCGCGACCCCGACCTTGCCCGTGCGCTGGAGGTGGAAGGCTTCACCGTGCGGCAAACGCTCGATCTCAGCGGCTGGGAGCACCATGGCCTCATCCTCGAAGGCACCGGCAGCCTCGTGCTCGACCAACTGAAGCGCCGCGCCTTCGCCTGCCTTTCGCCGCGCACCACCGAGCGTGCCCTCGAGGCCTGGTGCGAGCAATTGGGGTACACGCCCATCGCCTTCACCGCCACCATGGATGGCCGCCTCAACGGCGCGCCCGTTTACCATACGAACGTGGTCATGAGCATCGGCACCAAGTGGGCCTTGGTCTGCTTCGAGGCCATGCCGTACCCGGCCGAGCGCCAGGAAGTGGAGGAGGAGCTCGCCAGGAGCGGCCGCGAGGTGATCCCGTTCGACCTGCCGCAGCTGCACCGCTTCGTGGGCAACGCGCTCGAGCTGCGCGGCTCGGCTGGCGCCTGCGTCCTGCTCTCCGAAACCGCCTTCCATGCGCTGAAGCCCTTCCAGCGGATCGCCTTGGAGCGCTACGCAAGCCTGATCCCTGCGGCGGTGCCCACCATCGAGGCCATCGGCGGCGGCAGTGTGCGATGCATGCTCGCGGAGAATTTCCTTCCCGTGAAGGTTTTGGGTTGAAGGTGGAATACCTGACGTTATGGGGTGCTGGCGCCCCAACCCTCAACCCCTGTAAACACCCAACCACCAAGTCAACCAGCAACCCCTTCCTTTGCCGCCCGATGTTCCAAGATAGACTACAGGCCCTTCTCGTTCCCGCGCTCCAAAGCGCCTTCTCGCAGCTCTTCGGGAAAGAACTCGACGTGCGAAGCATCGGCTTCCAGGCCACGCGCCCCGAGTTCGAGGGCGATGTCACCATCAATGTGTTCCCGTTCCTGAAGCTCAGCGGAAAAGGCCCGGAGCAGACCGCCCAGGCTATCGGTGAGCACCTGCAGGCGAATGTGCCCGTGGTGGAGCGCTTCAACGTGGTGAAGGGCTTCCTCAACATCGTCATCGCCGACAGCTACTGGCTCGGCTTCCTGAAGGAGGCCGGGGAGCAGGACATCCTCGCATTCCCCGCCACGGGCAGGAAGGTGATGGTGGAGTACGCCAGCCCCAACACCAACAAGCCGCTGCACTTGGGGCACCTGCGCAACATCTTCCTCGGCTACAGCGTGAGCCGCATCCTGCAGGCCGCCGGCAACGAAGTGGTGAAGGTGCAGGTCATCAACGACCGCGGCATCCACATCTGCAAGAGCATGCTGGCCTGGCTGCGTTTCGGGAATGGAGAAACGCCGCAGAGCAGCGGGTTGAAAGGCGACAAGCTGGTGGGCAAGTACTACGTGGAGTTCGACAAGGCCTTCAAGGCTGAAGTGGACGCCCTGGTTGCAGGGGGGAAGGCGAAGGAGGAGGCGGAGAAGAGCGCTCCCATCCTGCTCGAGGCACAGGAGATGCTGCGCAAGTGGGAGGCCAATGATCCCGAGGTGCGCGCGCTCTGGGAGCGGATGAACGGCTGGTGCTTCGAGGGTTTCGACACCACCTACACCCGCGCCGGCGTTGACTTCGACAAGAATTACTACGAGAGCCAGACCTACGTGCTGGGCAAGGCCGATGTGCTGGAGGGCCTGAAAAAGGGCGTGTTCTACGAGAAGGATGGGGCCGTGTGGGTGGACAATACCAAAGAGGGGCTTGATGAGAAAGTGCTGCTGCGTCGCGACGGTACCAGCGTTTACATGACGCAGGACATCGGCACGGCCATCCAGCGCTTCAAGGAATATCCCGGCCTCAGCAAGCTGATCTATACGGTGGGCAACGAGCAGGACTACCACTTCAAAGTCCTGTTCATCATCCTGAAGAAACTCGGCTTCGCATGGGCCGATGAGCTCTTCCACCTCAGCTACGGCATGGTGGACCTGCCCAGCGGCAAGATGAAGAGCCGCGAGGGCACCGTGGTGGATGCCGACGACCTCATCGACGAGGTGGTGAGCGAGGCGCGCCGCATGGGCGAGGAGCTCAGCAAGCTCGACGACTTCAGCGACGAAGACAAGGCCGCGCTCTACGAGATGATCGGCCTGGCCGCGCTCAAGTACTTCCTGCTGAAGGTTGACCCGAAGAAGCGCATGCTCTTCGATCCCGCGGCCAGCATCGACCTGCAGGGGCATACCGGACCCTTCATCCAGTACACCTATGCGCGGATCAAGAGCCTGCTGCGCAAAGCGGGCGGGTCAGACGATCAGTGGATCGGGCGATCAGGCGATTTGCTCATCGCCGGGGCATTGCTCCCCGAAGAGCGTGCGGTGATCAAGCTGCTGCACCAGTTCCCGTCTGTGCTGAATGAAGCAGCATCGAAGCTCGACCCCTCCTCACTCGCGAATCATACCTATGAGGTGGTGAAGGCCTATAACAGTTTCTACCAGGCCATTCCGGTGATGAAGGAGGAGGATGCGGGCAAGCGTGCGTTCCGCCTGGCGCTCAGCGCCGCTGTGGCCAGCGCCACGAAGAAGGCGATGTGGTGCCTGGGCATCGAAGTGCCCGAGCGGATGTAGTGATGCATCGTCCGTCGAAGCCAGCGGGGCTCGCGCGGAGGAGGGCGAAGACGGAAGGTGCTTGGGGGGCGAAGTGCTTGAACGGCTGTGACCTTCAAGGGTTCTTCTCCTTTAGCTTTTCCTGTTTCAGGCTGTCGATGCGGTCCTGGTCGGGAGCACTGTGCGACGGTGCCTCGCGCCGCTCTCCCGCTCCTCCATGGCGTTCCTGACCAGCTGGCCCGTTCGCGGCATCGGCGGCTTTCTTCTGCCCGCAGCAGCAGCAGAGAAGCAGGACGGCAGCCAGGTTACTGTACAACCAGGGTCTCATGGCCGATGAAGGATTCGTTGGAGCGCACCAGCAGGGTGTAGCGCCCGGGTGCCAGCGCGCCTCGGTTGAATGTGATGCGGTAGTCAGCGGGTGCGCGCTCCTCCTCGAAGAGCAGCTTCGCCAGAGCACCGCGCGCATCAACCAGCTCAATCCGTAAGCGCGCCCGCTCGTTCAGCGTGAAGTCCAATTGGAAAAGGTCGATAGTGGGATTGGGGGATATGCGGAGGCCTGAGGCGGCCGATGGCTGCCCGGTGACCCCGACGGTCCCCGATGCCTGTACTTCGGCGACCCATGTCTTGTAGCTATTGCTGGTGCCCGTCTGCGGAATGTTAGCACCGTAGCAGGCAGCCACCCAGACCGTTGGCTGTGGCGCATTGTGCTTGCGGGAGATGCCGGTGTAGTCGCCCCACCGCTCATTCCCCTGCAGGAAGTTCACGAAGGTCTCGCCCGCCTTCATCTGCGTGGTCGGCGACCAGTTCAAAGCCCCATCGCAGTTCACCACGCGCGCTTCTGGATAGCTGTTCGGGGCGCTGCGGAGGAAGGCGATCATCACATCGGGGGAGGCGGTGCTGCTGGCGAACGATGCTACCGCCGGGAAGCAATAATCCGCGGTTCCCGGCACGCCCAAGGTGGCCTGTTGCGCCGT
>CAZJTB010000143.1:0-6886 GCA_964548485.1 uncultured Chryseobacterium sp.
GCCTCGAAGGGGGCCACCGCTTCGCGGATCATGTCGGCCGGGGAGAAGGGTGCGTGGGCGATGCGCAAACTGCCGGCCTCGATGGCGGCGCGGTCCAGCAGGTCGTTCACGATACGCAGCTGGCCGCGCATGGCGCGCTCGGCGGTGCGCAGGTAGTGCGCGCGGCGCTCCTCGGTGGGCGCGGTGCGGGCCAGGTCAAGCGCGGAGATGGCGCCGGCCATGGGCGAGCGCACCTCGTGGCCCATGATGGCGAGGAAGCGGTCCATGGCGCGCTCGTTCTGCTCGGCGCGGTCGCGGGCCTGGGCCAGGGCGTGGTTGAGGCGGCGGATGCGCAGGTAGAGGAACAGCACGGCGGCGGCCACCACCAGCAGCCCGATGGCCAGCGCCAGGAAACGGTCGCGCTGCCGGGCGCGCTCCGTGGCCAGGGCGCGCTGCTGCGCTTCGGCCTCGCCCAACCGCAGCAGGCGTTCCTCCTTCTCGGCCACCTCGAAGGCCACCTGCTGGCGCGCCAGTTTCTCCACCGCCGCTTCACGGTCCATGCTGTCGCGCAAGGCGAGCACCTTGCCCAGGGTGGTGGCTGCCTCGGCGTGCTGCCCGGTGCGTTCGAGGGCCTGCCCCAAGGCGGTGAGGGCCTGCACACGCAGTTCCGTGGAGCGCAACGTGGATGCGATCGCTACCGCCCTCCGGGCGTGCTGCAGAGCACGCGCAGGTTCATCGGCAGCGAGCTCCAGTTCGGCGAGCGCGACGTGCGCGTTCACCAGTTCCTCAGGGTTGCCGAGCTGCTCACGCAGGGGCAGGGAGGTGTCGGCATGGGCCCGTGCGGCGCGCAGGTCACCGGCGTCCATCTCCACCTGCGCCAGGCCCATGTGGTTGGTGGCCGCGAAGCGCAGGTTGCGCAGGGCAGTGTTCAGGCGCAGCGCTTCGCGGTAGAAGGTGCGCGCGCTGTCAAGCCGCCCCAGCTTCTTCAGCCCGGTGGCCACGTTGCTGAGGGTGATGGCCATGCCCGGCTTGTCGCCGAGCGCGGTGGCGATCTCCAGGCTGCGGCGCAGGTGGCGTTGCGCCTCGGGTTCATTCTGCGTGCGGCGGAAGAGCAGTCCGATGTTGGTCTCGGCGCGGGCCACGCCCAGGCTGTCGCCGATCGCGGCCGAAAGCTGCGCCTGGCGTTGGTAGAAGGCCAGCGCGCGCGGAAAGTCGTCCAGCTGGTTGTGCACCAGGCCCAGGTTCACCAGCACGGAGGTGATCACCACGGTGTCCCTGACCTGTTCGGCCTCGGCCAGCGCGGTGCCCAGGGCTTCGAGCGCTTCGGCCGGGCGGCCCTGCCAGAAGGCGGCGAGCCCCACGAGGTTGCGGGCCTTGGCCATGCCCCGGTGGTAGCCGGCCTTGGTGGCCAGCTCAAGGGCCTTCAGGCCTTCCGCATGGGCACGGGCGGGGTCGCTGTGCCGCCAGGTGCGGCCAATGGCGAAATGCAGCTCCACACGCGCCGAATCGGCCGCGCGCAGCGCCGCCTCCAGGCTGTCCCGCTCGGCCTGCGGATTGGGTTGCGCCCAAAGGCAGGCGGCCCACAGCAGGCCCAGGGTCATCACCAGCGCTTGCTTCATGCTGCCAAGATCGGAACGGGAGTTCACAAGATCGCGCCTGATCGCGCTTCATGACGCGTCCACCTTGCGGCACCAAAACACACCTCATGCAACGAACGATTACCTCCTTCCTGTGCGCCTCCATGCTCGTCCTCACGGGTTGGGTGCAGGGGCAGAGCCTGCTCAACGGCGGCTTCGAGCAGGGCAACGCGAACACCTGCCTCTACAACCTGGTGAACGGCCAGTTCAACTTCGCGGTCCAGAACGTGCAGTCCTTCGGCAACACGCCGAATGCCGGCAGCTTCGGTGAGGCGGATGTGCTGGTGGGCGGCTGCCTCGCGGGGCCTTATAGCGGGCAGCGGGCGGTGATGGTCGCCTGCGAGGCCACCACCACGGACCGTTTGGCCTTCACCTTGGACCAGCCCATGCAGGCGGGCGTGCCCTACCGCCTGTCGCTGATGGCGTATGCGTGGACCCAGTTCAATCCCGTGGTGCATGCGCTCGAGGTGGGCGTTTCCACCAGCGCCACCTCCTTCGGCACGGCCGTGGGCACGGTGAACCCGCAGGCCATGACCTGGAACGCGCACGAGGTGCACTTCACGCTGGCGCAGAATGCGAGCTTCCTCACCCTGCAGGTGGTATTGGATGGCGTGAACGGCGCAGTGATCATCGATGACCTGGTGCTGGAGAGCACGGCATCCGTGGCCGATGAGGTAGCTGCCGCTGCACCCTTCCTCCGCGGAACGGTGGTGGGGGAGACCTTGGAGTACATGGGCGAGATGCCTGGCGAATTGTCCGTGCTCGATCACGCGGGGCGGATGGTGCGTCGGTTCCGGGTGGGCGGCCCTGCCTCACTGCCCGTGGCCGACCTGCCTGCAGGGGGCTATCTGGTATCGCTGGAACTCAATGGCCAGCGCCGCGTGACCCGTATCGTGAAACCCTGAACACCGAACAGCCATGAACAAGTTCCTACTCTTTTCCGCCGCTGCTTTGCTACAGCTCCGTGCTGGAGCCCAATGGACCCCGCAGGCCACCGGCCTAATCCCGGTGGGGCACTGCATCGTATCGCTCGATGCGGTGGATGCGAACACGGTATGGGCCGTCACCGGGAACATGGCCATCATGTGGGGCGGTCAGCCCGTGCCGGCCTCGCACCAGGCCCGCGTGCTCCGCACCGTGGATGGCGGTGAGACCTGGCAGACCTTCGACCCACCGCCCATGCTGGGCCGCGTGCCCTTCACGCTGGAGGCGGTGAGCGCCCAGGAGGTGCACATCACCGTGTGCAACTCCTTGTACACCATCGTTCCCGCCGTGCTCGCGTCCACATACGACGGCGGCGCCACGTGGAGCGTGCGCACCCAGGCGCAAGTGGGCAACGCCATCGGGCTCTTCGTGGTCAATTTCGATGCGGACCACTGGTTCCTCTACGGGTACGATAACGCCGCCAGGTCCTCCGATGGCGGGGCTACCTGGACATCGGCGCCGGTGCCGCAGCTCAATGAGGCCAACGGTGAGTTCCTGATCTATTCCAGCACCAACAACACCATCACGCGGCTGGGCGACCGGCTGTGGATCCCCACGAGCCAGGGACGCATCTTCCACAGCAGCGACAAGGGCGCCACCTGGACCACCTTGCTCACGCCGTTCTACCCGCAGCGCAGCATCGTGTCCATGGCCTTCCATAGCCCGGAGCGCGGCATGGGCGTTTCCTGCATCGACGACAATATCCAGTACATCCCCACGCAGGTCATCGTCACCTTCGATGGTGGATCCACCTGGGAGGTCAGGCAGGGTCCGCCCGGTCCGATGACGAGCTTGGTGGCGGTGCCGGGCGTGCCGGGCGCCTACATCGGTGTGGTGGAAGGCGATGCGCCCACTGCCGCTACATACCTCACGCTCGATGATGGCCAGAATTGGCAGGAGATTGATGCGGACCAACCGTACAACGGATTGAAGTTCGTGGACAGCTCCACCGGCTGGACCGGTTTGGGCATGGGCGCGGTGGATGCGAGCTCACCGGCGATCTTCAAATGGTCCGGCGGCAGTGTGCCCGTGCCGGAGACCATTGCTGCCACCGAACCGTTCCTGCAGAACACCGTGCTCGACGACATGCTGCGATACACGGCTTCGCAAGCAGGCGAGCTGGTGCTGCTGGATGGTGCCGGGCGCATCGTACGTCGGTTCCGCGTCAATGGCCCGGCCAGCATCCCGGTGTCCGACCTCATGCCGGGCAGCTACCTGGTTGAATTGCGCGCCGATGGAAGGCGTGGTGTGATGCGCGTGGTGAAGCCCTGATCGGGGTAAAGCCATCTTCTGCTCAAAGGCCCAGGGACATCACCGACGAGGGGATGTACCTGGGCCTTTGAGCGTTTGCATGTGAAATAGGCTCCGGTCTGCCGGATGCCACAGGGCGGATGCGAATGCAACCGCATGCCAGGTAATTGAAGGTGGTGAATACGGATACGCCGAGGCCGCCATTCGGCCCTCATCGCCACCCTATCGTCCCCCCGCACAGCCACCACGTGCGCCCGAAACCCATGTCCCGCAGCACCTGCGCAGCCTGCGCACTGCGCCCGCCCCCCTTCGCACACACGGTGACGATGCGCTCCTTCGGCGACCAGCTCCGCGCGCGTTCCAGTAGCTCGGTGAGCGGGATGTTGATCGCTTGCGGCAGATGGCCGCTGGCATACTCCTCGGGACTGCGTACATCCACCACGCGCACACCGGGTTTGTTCAGCAGCGGCTTCAGGTCCTCGGGTTCAAGGCACTTGCGCTCGCTGGGCATGCGAAGCCACACCACCACGCCGCTGAGCACGGTGACCGCGCCAATGGCGAGGATGGAGGCCGTGATGCCGAAGCGATCGGCAATGAGGCCTGTGAGCAATGCGCCGATGGCATAGCCCAGGTCGCGCCATAGGCGGAACACACCCACGGCCTCGCTGCGTTGCTGCGGATGGGTGTGCGCTGCCAGCACGGCGAGGAATGTCGGATAGACGAGCGCGGTGCCGAAGCCGAGCGCAGCGCTGAGCGCGATGTAAGCACCTTGTGCATGCACGAAGGGCAGGCCGAGGATGGCCACGCCTTGCAGCACCATGCCCAGCACCAACAGCAGTTTGCGGTTTACCACATCGGCCAGCTTGCCTGTGAACAGCTGGCCCAGTCCCCACACGGCCGGGTAAACGGCCGCGATCGCACCGATCTGCCCTTGGCCGAAGCCTTCGCTCAGCAGCAGCACGGGCAGCAGGCCCCAGAGCATGCCGTCGTTCAGGTTGTTCACCAGCCCGGCCTGGGTCACGCTGCCCAGCGTTCGGTGCGTGAGGCTGGTCTCCACGAACACGCGCTTCAGTACGCGGATGGCGCTGGTGGCACCCTCGGCCGCCACGTGGTGCCTGGTGTCCTTCACCCACAACAGCGTGAGCAGGAGACCGATCACCGCGATGCCGATGCCCACCTGGAACGGCACGGGGCGCGGTCCGTAGTGCGCGGCGAGGTAGCCGGTGAGGAAGGCCATGGCGGCCACGGCCAGGTAACCGGCGAACTCGTTGAGGCCCATGGCCAGGCCGCGGTCCTGCTCACCCACGAGGTCCATCTTCATCACCACCGTGCTGCTCCACGCGAAGCCTTGGTGGATGCCCAGCAGGATGTTCGCCGCCACGATCCAGGCCCAGGCATCGGCGTTGATGAGCATGAAGGGCACAGGCAGGGCGAGCAGCCAGCCCGTGACAAGCAGTGCCTTGCGGCCGTAGCGCCCCGCCAGCCTGCCGGTGAAGTAGTTGGCCAGCGCCTTGCTGACACCGAAGGCCATGATGAAACTGAGCGCCGCCGCGTGCGAGGCGATGCCGAACTCCAGCTCGGCGAGCACCGGCAGCACCGTGCGTTCGATGCCCACCATGCCGCCCACGAAGGCGTTGACGATGACCAGCAGCGTGAACTGTTTCCAGTTGGCGCGGAGGCCGAGGGTGGTGGAGTGCTTCATGATTGATCGCACCAGAGGTCAAATGATGCCGAGAGTGAGCATGACCGCAATGGCGAGGATCAATGCGCCCACGGTGAGCTGGACGCCGAGCATGGTGACCTTGGGGATGAGCTTCTTGCCCCACCAGGCCCCGAGGAAGGCCGCTAGCGTGCTGGCCAACAGTAGGGGGCCTTGTTCCTGTGCGGTCGCGATCAAGTCGCCGGTCGCGTAGGTGGGCAGGCGGGTGAGGTCCACCAGGCAGGCAATGGCGACCCCCGAGGCGATGAATGCCTCCTTGGCCAGTCCGCTGCGCAGTAGGAAGAGGCTCCGCAATGCACCTTGGTGCCCGCTGAGCCCACCGAAGAAGCCGCTGATAAAGCCGCCGGGCACCATCCAGCGCGGTGGCAAAGAGCGCGCGTTGAGCTTTTTCGAGATCTCGAACAGACCGAACACGAGCATGAGCCCGGCGATCACCAGATCGAGCGGGTCCACGGGATGGATGAGGCCATCGTAGAGCGCATCCCGCGCGCCGAGCATCAGCATGAGATCTGCGCCGATGTAGGCCCCGAGGATGCCCGGCACGCCGAAGCGCAGCACGGTGCTCCAATGGATGCCCTTCCACAGCAGACCCTGCTTGAAGAGGTTATTGAGCAGGTGTACCACGGCCGTGAGCCCGATGGCCACTTCCAGCGGGAAGAACAGCGCGAACACCGGCAGCAGCAGGGTGCCCAGCCCGAAGCCGCTGATAAGGGTGACTACCGATGCAGCCAGCGCTATAGCGGGGATCAGAAGGAGGGAGGCGTCCATGATGGCTGGCTAAAGGTCATGCGCTGGCGTATTCCCACCGCTTCGCGATGCGCACCAGGTGCAACATGATCGGCACTTCGATCAGCACCCCCACCACGGTGACCAGCGCCGCACCGCTGTTCAGGCCGAAGAGCGCGATGGCCACGGCCACGGCCAGTTCGAAGAAGTTGCTGGCCCCGATCATGCTGGCCGGTGCGCAGGTGCGGTAGGGGAGCTTCAGCCAGCGGCCGCCCTTCCAGCTGAGGAAGAAGATGAAGTAGGTCTGCAGTGTGAGCGGGATGGCGATGAGCAGGATGTCCAGGGGGTTGGCCAGGATCTTCCGCCCTTGGAAGGCGAAGAGCAGGATCAGCGTGAGCAGGAGCGCGGTGATGGAGAGCGGCTTCAGTGCGGGCAGGAAGCGGGTCTTGAACCAGGCTTCGCCCCTGGTGCGCATCAGCCAGCGGTGCGTGAGGTAGCCGGCCACCAGCGGGATCACCACGAAGACGATGACCGAGGTGCTCAGCACGCCCCAGGGGATGGCGATGCCCGTGATGCCGAGCAGCAGTTG
>CAZJTB010000144.1:0-6858 GCA_964548485.1 uncultured Chryseobacterium sp.
TCGTAGGGCATGGTGGCCGTGGCCAGCGCGCCATCGAGGCGCACCACAGGGTCCCAATAACGCTCCAGCAGGCGTTCCTTGCCCTGCGCCAGCCGCGCCAGATAATCGGCATGGCTCATCGAGCGCAGCGGGGCATCGCCCCCCGGCGCGGCCACGTGAAGCATCCCATCGCGCACCAGGGTCCGCGCCATGGTGGCTGTATCGCGGGCGGTCATAGCAGCGAAGAAGCGGTCGATCACCTGCAGCACCTCCCGCTCGCCAGCGGGGGCGGATTGGGCGCTCACCGCGGTGGCCACCAGGCCGGTGAGCAGGAGGGGGGCGAATCGTTGCACACGTGCAAGGTACGGGCGCAATTCACATCGGCTTGTTGAACAATCGGCCTCGGGCTGTTCGCCGCCCCAGGGGCCGCCCGGATAGGTTCGCCCTCCGCCCAAGCAGGAACCGCTTACCACGACTGCACGGGCGCCCACCAATACCGCTTCCACCATGCGCACGCTGGGTCTCCTCGCGCTCTGCCTCGTCGCCTTCCAGGCCGAGGCCGCGCGGCTGCACGTCAAGGGCACGGTCACCGATGCGGTCACCCGCCAGCCCATCGAGGGCGCGCTGGTGCGCGTGTACAAGAATGGCGTGAAGCAGCAGGTGATGAGCACCGCCGGCAGCGGCCGGTACAACGTGCTGCTCGACAATGGCGCCGATTACGTGATCCGCTTCTCCCTTCCCGGCCGCGTCACCAAATGCTTCGCCATCGACACCCATGGTCCTGCCTGGGAGGATGACCGCAGCGTGAAGGAGGTGGAGGTGGAGATGACCCTGTTCGAGAAGGTGGATGGCCTCGACCTCTCCTTCTTCGACATGCCCATGGGGCTGGCCCGCTTCACGCCCATGACGGGCTACCTGAGCTGGAACCGGGAATACGAGGAGCGGGTGCAGCCCGAGGCCGCCCGCCTGTACGCGGAGGTGATGCTCCGCCGGGACCAAGCGCTCGCGAAGCACCCCTGAAGGCCGGCTGCTCTGTCAGGCGCGTGTCAGGTTCGCCCTCGCGGGCAACATGGGGCCACGGGCCGCGTGTCTCTGCCACTGATGGACACGATCGCATGGAGCCAGCGACAGCTTCCCTTCGGGAGGCCGCCGAGCGAATTGCCTTACCTGCTTGAGCGGATGCTGGGCGCCCCGGCCCGCGCCGCCGACCTTTTCCGGAAGGAGCCCCTGGAGCGCCTGGTGCTGGGCCAGCAGGGCAAGTGGAGCCCATTGGAGCACGCGGCCCATCTGCTCCATCTCGACCAATTGCTGCAGGCGCGCGTGGACGACTTCCTGGCCCGCCGGCCCGCCCTCTGCCGCATCGACCTGGCCGGGCAGCACGAGCAGCTCGCGGTGCATCGCCAGCGCGCCCCCGGCGACCTGCTGGAGGAGTTCCGCATCACGCGCGCCCATCTGGTGCGCCGCATGCGCGCCATGGATCCGGGCGCCCTCGGCCACAAGGCCACGCACCCGTGCATGGGCATCGCTTACGGCCCGGCCGATATGGCCCTCTGGATCGCGGAGCACGACGATCACCACCTGCTGGCCATGCGCGTCATGCTCGGCGCCTTCGGCGATTGATCGTTGATCGGCTGTTAAGGCCGGTCGCCCGGGGAAGCGCCCTTCTATCTTCGGCGCCGCACGAAAACAGCACCGCATGCGCGCGCTCGTCCTCTTCTGCCGCCTCGTCGTAGGCTCGCTCTTCATCGTTAGCGGCCTCATCAAGGCCAACGACCCGCTGGGCTTCTCCTACAAGCTGGAGGAGTACTTCGCCGAGAGCGCGCTCAACCTGCCCGCCTTGGCGCCTTACGCCCTGGCCCTGGCCGTGCTCGCCTGCCTGGCCGAGGTGGTGCTGGGCTTCGCCGTGCTCTTCGGCGGCCGCATGAAGCTGGCCACCCTCGCCCTCTTCGGCCTCACCGTGTTCTTCGGCTGGCTCACCCTCTACACCGCCACCTGCGATCCGCAGGGCACCTACACGGTGGTGGTGAACGGCGTGGCCGAGGAGCGCCCGGTGACCTGCGTGACCGACTGCGGCTGCTTCGGCGATGCCATGAAGGGCAGCGTGGGCCGCAGCCTCACCCCGTGGGAGAGCTTCTACAAGGATGCCATCCTCTTCGTGCTCATCCTCCCCATCCTGGTGGTGGCGCTGCGCCGCAAGGAGGGCATGTGGAACAGCAAGGCCGACGACATGGTCCTGCTGCCCGGGGGGCTGCTGCTGGTGGCCGTGTGGAGCTGGATCTTCACGTGGTGGGGGCCGGTGTGGTTCACGCTGGCCGGTTTCCTCGGCTACGCGCTCATCAAGCGCGGCATGCAGGGCGCGCGCGCCGAATGGGCCACGGCGGCCTGGGTGTCGGTGATCACGCTCGCCTTCACCTGGTGGTGCTTCGCTCACCTGCCCGTGCGCGACTACCGGCCCTACGCCGAAGGCAAGAGCATCAGCGAGCAGAAGGCCGAGGCGAAGCCACCGGTCACGCGCGTCTTCCTCAGCTACAGGAACCTGGTCACCGGCGAGGTGAAGGAGTATGATACCGGCGGCGCTTATCCCTGGAACGACAGCACCTATGCACTGGTGGAGAACAGCAACCGCGTGGTGGTGCTGCAGCCCGGGATCGAATCGCAGGTGCAGGATTTCCGGCTCTCCGATGCGGATGGCTACGACCTCACGAATGACATCCTCAGCGAAGCGCAGCCCGTGCTGCTGGTGCTGTGCTACAACGTGAAGAAATCGGCCACGGGCAACATGGCCGCCATCGCGAAGCTCGCCGCCGATGCCGAGGCCGCCGGGTGGTACGTGTACGGCATGAGCGCCAACAGCTGGGAGGACATCGCTGAGTTCCGCCATCAGCACCAGCTCGCCTTCCCCTTCGCCCAGGGCGATGAGAAGGTGATCAAGACCATGGTGCGCGCCAACCCTGGCATCATGCTGCTGAAGCAGGGCCGCGTGATGGGGATCTGGAGCGGCCGCGATGCGCCCAGCATGGAAGAGGCGAAGCGGAGGCTCTGAGGCTGAGTTTGCCAAGCGCGTTCCTAGCGCAGCTTTCCCCGTCATGCCCACCGCCTACACCGTGTATGTGATCGAGCTGGCGCGCCGGGTGTACACCGAGGATCGCCGGTTCCGCGAAGCGAATCCGCAGTACAACGGCGTGCTCGAGTGCCTCTATGTGGGCATGACGAGCAAGACACCGCAGGAGCGCTTCGCGCAGCACAGGACCGGCGCGCTCAGCAAGAAGGGACACGACCTCAGCAGCGCCATCGTGAAGAAGTACGGGCGCTACCTGCGGCCGAGCCTGTATCAGCACATCGGGCCGCTGAGCCGCACCGAAGCGCTCGAGGTGGAGAAGGGCCTGGCCCTGGAGCTGCGGCGCAAGGGCTATGCGGTGTGGACGAATTGAGGCATCATCATGCCTGTGCGGACAGGCGGGGATAGTCCTGGCTCAGCGGACGGAACGTGACCAACTCGTCCAAGCGGTTGAGGAGCCTGGCGTGCAAGCGGCGAGGTGCTTCAACCCAGGATCGACTACTGCTCTCCGCATCGTTGGCGGATACGTCGCCTCGATGTACTCTCGCGTGAACGCTCATCCCGCTACCTTCGCCGTACCAGGCAGTTCAACATGATCAGACGATTGCTTCTTGGATATGGACTCTTCTGCTCCGCTGCAGCGTGGGCGCAGTTCGTCACCTACCGCTTCACGGACGGCTCTTCGGTCGTCCATCCGGTCACCGACATCCGCAGCAGCGACTTCGATTCCGGAAGCATGCGGGTCTTCCTCTGGAATGGCACCACGTATGAATGGAGCCTCAGCGACCTGGCCAACTACCGGTTCTCGGACATCTCAACAGCAGCAACGGCCGATGTCTTCAGTCTTGCACCGCTGAACGTTTATCCCAATCCGTCGAGTGGCGAGGTGCGCATCAGGGTCGGCACCGCCGTTTCCGGCGAAGCACACGTTGACGTCTTGGATGCCCAGGGCCGGCTGGTGCGCACCGTGCATCACGGTCCGATACCGGATCGGTCACCGGACCTGGTATGGGATGGCCGCGATGCGCAGGGGCACCAAGTGCCTGGCGGATCCTATGTGGTGCGGGTGGTGCAGGGGCCTCGAGCTGCCATGCGCCAGGTCGTCATTCAGCCGTAAACGCCAAATGCCCTGCATCATGAATCGTGCTCTATTCTGCACCGGCTTGGCTCTGATCACGCACTTCGCGCAGGGCCAGGGCACCATGAACATCCAGTATGTCGCGGGCTTCATCGAGTTGGTGTTCATGGACGCGCTCGATAGCGTGGGTTTTCAGGGTGCACCTCCGCCGGAGTCGATCATCCTGTACCGGACCGGATCGGAACCCCAGATCATTCCGGTTTCCTCCATCGATAGCATCACATACAGTCCAGGTGGTCCATCGGGCACGGCGCAAGTGGCCACCCGGACTCCCGCCTTCATGAGCGCATTCGGGGCCACCTGTGCATGGTTCATCGGGGACCAGGGCGAATCGGATGTGCAGGTGCATGGCCTGTGTTATGGCACATCGCCCCTGCCGGATGTGAGCGGCACCACCATCACCGTTCCCAACCCGGCTTGGCAAGGCACCTTTCAAGTGCAGGTGAACGGGCTGTCGCCGGCCACCACGTATTACGCCAGAGCCTTCGCCACCAATGCGCAGGGCACAGCTTATGGCAACCAGGTGAGTTTCACCACACTGAGCATCCAGAACCCCGGGCTCACCTACGGCAGTGTCACGGACCAGAGCGGCAACACCTATGGCACCATCGCCATCGGCTCGCAGGAGTGGATGGCCGAGAACCTGCGCGCCACCACCTATGCCAACGGCGATCCCATACCGAATGTGGTGGACACCGCGGGCTGGGCCGCGCTTGCCACAGGGGCCTGGGCGCACGTGAACAATACGCCGGACTACCTCATGGCCTATGGCCGGCTCTACAACTGGTTCGCCGTGACGGACCCGCGCAACGTATGCCCCGCCGGCTGGCACGTGCCTGCCGATGCGGAGTGGCAGACGTTGGAGAGCGCATTGGGCATGCCGGGCGCCCAGCTGGGGCAGACCGGCTATCGCGGTGCCGCGCAGAATGTGGGCGGCAAGATGAAGCTCCCCGGCCAGTGGACCAACCCCAACACGGGAGCCGACAATTCCAGCGGCTTCTCGGGCCTGCCGTCGGGGCTTCGCGATTCCCTGGGCACCTTCGTGAGTCCCTTCTGGGACGGCTATTGGTGGACCAGCTCCACGGCCGGAACGACCCTCGCCTGGGGCAGGGGCTTACGCAATACCAATGCGGGCATCAGCAGGGAGGCCGGCTCCACGCGGGATGGATTCGCCGTGCGGTGCGTGATGGATTGAGTTGCGATGCCTTTCCCCGCCGTATGGGGCCAGTGCCGATCACCGGTACTTGAACCACGCCGCCATGAATGGGTTGTAGGGCGCGTACACCGGCTTGCCGCTCTCGCTGACGTGGTCGCTGATGTACACCAGCTCGCGGTCGATCAGGGCCTGCAGCGCGGTGACCAGCGCGGCCGAGGAGGGCAGGTCGTGCTTCCGCATGAAGGCGGTGCCGGTAGGGGTGACCACCTCGCCCTCTTTGGAGATGGCGGCGAAGAGGTCCCACTGGTTGCGGGTGAGCGCGCTCCGCAGCGTGGCCATGATGGCGTCCTGCTCGCGCACGATGGCCAGGAGAATCCGCACAACAGCGTCGCGGTCGGCGGGGCCGCTGGTGGCGAACAGCCGGTTGAAGAGCACTTGCAGGTAGTACGTGTGGCCCCGGCAGAGGTCGTAGCCGAAGAGGGCGTCCTCTGGCTTCAGGGTGCGGCGGTGGCGCTTGAAGATGGCCCGTGCCCATTCCGCGTAGGTCTGCCGGCCGATGCGCTTCAGCTCCACCTGGTCCGCGCTGCCGTAGAAGGGGCGCGAACTGTCGTTGAAGAGGTCGAGCAGGATGTGGCGCTGGCTGCCTGAGAAGATCGCACGGACCTTTGGGCTGCGCTGCAGCTCGGTGCGGAGCAGGGCGTCCATGCGCACCCCCTCGAAGGTGGCCACCTGCTGGAACTCGTCGATGGCCAGGATGATGGTGCGGCCCTGCTCGCGGAGGATGCGGAAGATCTCGCGCGTGGTGGCCGCCTCACGATGGCCATCACCGCGCTCCAGCCCGATGCTGGGCTTGCCGGTCAGCTCGTCCACCGTCACCACGGGACGCAGGGCGCTGAACCAGGCCATGGCGTTCTTCAGGAACTGCCTCGGGGTGGGGTTGAGGGCCTCGTGTACAGCGTTGAGCAGGATGGTGTTGAACTCGTGCGCATCGTGCGCCGCGTACACGTCGGCGAAGACCGTGCGTGCGCCCGGCACCTTCGCCAGGGTGTTGAACACGTGGTGGATGAGGCCGGTCTTGCCGTAGCGTCGCGGGCTGTAGAGCATCACGTTGCGCCCGTTGCGCAGCGCCGAGGCGATGGAGGCCGTTTCCTCCTCGCGGTCGCAGAAGAGCTGCGGCGACACGTAGGCGTTCACCAGGAAGGGGTTGTCGGGGGCCGTCATGAGGCGAAGGTAAGGAATGATTAGTAAGAAAGTATTAGTAACCTTGATCGACGTGTCGTCACGAAGCCTGCCAGCGGGCGTGGTGCGATCGGCACCCAGGCCCTGAGATGGACCCACGGCGCTCGGGTCGTTGGATGCTGGCGGCTTCGTAGGCCAGGAGCCGAACGTGCAGAAGGGTGGGGACGGCGCAGGAGCAGCGGTCGGCAGCCCGGCCCAAGGAGCGTGGACGAGAAGGGCCCGGCCAAGGTGCCAGGCTGTTCATTGAGCTCTTACCGATCTGTCATGCTTCTGCCTTCGCCCTCTGCT
>CAZJTB010000145.1:0-6803 GCA_964548485.1 uncultured Chryseobacterium sp.
GGAAGGTGTGCTCCCGGTTGAAGCAATCGCCTTCACTGTTGTAGGTGCCGCATTGGTTCACCCCGAACTGGTACACATAAGGCGGGGTTCCGCCAGGCACATCGCTGTACATGTCCCATACAGTGCCATCGGGCTTGCGGTCGGTGCGTGCGAAGGCCGCCCAGAGCTGACTGTTGGCGAGCACCGTATGCGGACTGATGATGCCGCGCAGGGCTTCACGCAGGGCTTCGCCATAAAGCCCGGCTGCCGCGTCGTAATAGCCGGGCGGTGGCTGTGCCGCCACGAGCAACGAGAGCCGGATGAAAAGGAGGGTGGCAATCAGCCGCATGCGGGCCGAAGGTATCGGTGGAACCGCTCGGCGATGCGTCAGACCGATTCGATCAAGGCATGCACCAGGGCTTCCGGGTCGTGGTCGTGGAGGATCCGCGTAGGGCCATGCAGGAATCCGTCGCGCTCCATGCGCGCCGCTTGGCCGAGCAAGGGGTCGTAGAAGCCATTCACGTTGAGCAGCCCGATGGGCTTGGCGTGCAGGCCCAATTGCCGCCAGGTGAGCAGCTCGAAGAGCTCGTCCATGGTGCCGAATCCCCCGGGCAAGGCCACCACCGCCTGGCTCAGCTCGTGCATCCGCATCTTCCGCTCGTGCATGTCGCGGACCACGATCAGCTCGGTGAGGCCTTCATGCGCCAGTTCCTTCCCGATCATGAAGCCGGGAATCACCCCGATCACCTCCGCGCCGGCGTCGAGGGCGGCGTCGGCCAAGATGCCCATGAGGCCCACGCGGCCGCCGCCGAACACGATGCCGCTGCCGCTGCGCGCGATGGCCCGCGCCATGGACTGCGCGGCTTCCAGGATGGAGGTGTCGTGGCCAGTGCTGGCTCCGCAGAAGACGGCGATGCGCATTCGTGCCTTCCGGGCCTTGCTCCCGGCTGGCCGCAGAGGTAAGCGATCCCAGCCATGACAGCGAACAGGGCAGGGGGGCTGAGGGTTCATGCCGCATGCAGGTCCTCAATGTGAGCTACAACGACCCCCAGGTGAAGCGTGCCGTGGAGCAGGCGTGCGGGAGCCCTTATGGCTTCTGGGAGTCGGTGCGGCGCGGGGGTGTCGGATCGGAGCGCATCCTGCTGGTTGATGGGCCGGCAAGCCTATTGGAGATGATCGACCGCGCCGAGGACCGCGGGTATTGCAGCTTCGAGGCGCGTCGGAAAGGCCTGGTGATCCGCTTCCGGTCCCGCTTGGAGACGCTCGCGATCCCCATCGGTTTCGAGGAGATCCGGGAGGTGGTGCTGGGCTCGCCAGGGGAGGGCCGCGATGCGCCGCTGCTGATCGTGCTGCTCACCGGCGAGAGGCTGCTGTTCAGCCTGCGCAAGGAGCAATGGGGAGGCATAAGCGCGTTGCTGCGAAGGACGCTTGCGGCGGAGAAGCTGCGCTTGAGCGCCAGCAGCCGCTTTTAGCAGGCCCGCTGGTGCCGCTACGGCGCGGGCTTACTCGAAATAGCCCAGCACCTCCTTGCTGAGCCCAGGCCTCACGGCGTCCGCAACGTCGCCCAGTACTTCGAATTCCATTGGTAAGGACCAGAGGTGAGGGAGTTCAACCTGGGAGTTCTTCGATGAGCCTGGGAAGCGCACATGCCGCTGCGCTATGAACGGCGAGTACCATTTCGGATTGGTGCTTGCATCGTTGAGCGGCGCGGCCAGCACTGCGTGGGGCAGCTCGCCAAGCACAAGCCAAGGGCGAGTGCCTTGATAGACCGCGCCCATGTTGTGATGCCCTGGTTTGATCAGCGCCATCGGCCGGATTAGCGACCAGCAATATCGGCCCTTAAGCATATGCTGCTGAATCGCGCTTCGTGGTCTGTTGAACGAAATGGTATGGCGTACATCCAGGAGCCGTTCATCGAATCCAGCGACCCAGACGATCTGATCATCTCTGAAGCCGAACACCGCCGTCGCACGGTCATTCTTCGCCCGGAGCGCTGCTTTATGCACAGCGATGAATAGTTCCGCATCCTCCAGGGGTAGGTAATTCAGGCCAGCGCGTGCTGCACTGGTGAGCTTGACCGCTGTGCCCGGTTCGAGGCTGGCCATGGCTGTTCATGCTCACATCGCCGCCACCTTCTCGGCCTTGTAGGCCCCGGCCTCCAGCTTCTTCTTCACTTCCTTGAAGCTGTTTATCGTGCGCTGCACGTCCTCCAAGGTGTGCACGGCGGTGGGGATCAGGCGCAGCAGGATCGTGTCCTTCGGCACCACGGGATACACCACGATGCTGCAGAAGATGCCGTGGTTCTCGCGCAGGTCGAGCACCACGTTGGTGGCCTCGGGGATGCTGCCATGCATCATCACGGGCGTCACGCAGCTGTTGGTGACGCCGATGTCGAGTCCGGCCTCTTTCAATCCGCTCTGGAGCGCCTTAGTGATCTCCCACAGCTTCTGGCTGAATTCCGGCCGGGTGCGGATCAGCTCCAGGCGCTTCAGGGCGCCGATCACCACGGGCATGGGCAGGCTCTTGGCGAAGGTCTGGCTGCGCATGTTGTAGCGCAGGTACATGATCACGTCCTCGGGGCCGCTCACGAATGCGCCGATCGTGGCCATGGCCTTGGCGAAGGTGCCGAAGTACACATCGACCCCGTCCTGCACGCCTTGTGCGTCGGCGGTGCCGCGGCCATCACGGCCCATCATGCCGAAGCCGTGGGCATCATCCACGAACAGGCGGAAGTTGTACTTCGCCTTGCGCTCCACGATCTCCTTCAGCTTGCCTTGGTCGCCGGCCATGCCGAACACGCCCTCGGTCATCACCATGATGCCGCCGCCGGTCTGGGCCACCACCTTGCGGGCGTTCTCAAGCTGCTTGTCGAGGCTGGCCATATCGTTGTGCTGGAACACGAAGCGCTTGCCCATGTGCAGGCGGGCGCCATCGATCATGCAGGCATGGCACTCGCTGTCGTACACCAGCACGTCGTGGCGGGAGAGGAGGGCCTCGATGGCGCTCATGCAGCCCTGGTAGCCGTAATTCAACAGGAAGGTGTCCTCCTTGCCCATGAATTCGCTCAGCTCATCCTCCAGCTGCTCGTGGTACTTGGTCTGCCCGCTCATCATGCGGGCGCCCATGGGGTAGGCCATGCCCCAGTCCTTGGCGGCTTGGGCATCCACGGCCCGTATCTCCGGGTGGTTGGCCAGGCCGAGGTAATTGTTCAGGCTCCACACCAGCACGGGCTTGCCCCTGAAGGTCATGTGGGGCCCCAATTCGCCCTCGAGCTTGGGAAAGGAGAAATAGCCGTGGCTGTCCTTGGCGTGGCGGCCGATATGGCCCAAATCCTTGCGGAGCTTGTCGAAGATGTCGTTCATGGTTGCTTGGGAAGCGGGCCAAATGTAGCGGGCGGCATGCAGCCCCAAAGTGCGTTAAATCAGGGACTTTCAACCGATGAGGCATGAACATCAGGGGTCTATATTCGCGCCCCGCTGCGGATGCCCTTCATTTTGAGCCGATTCCCTTCAACAGGCCATAAGGCCCTGATGGCCATGGCTTTCGGTGGCGCGTGCTGGCTCTTGGCTGGCGTTGGCGGCAGTGCGGTGCTCACCGGATGCAGCGAGTTCAACCGCGCCCTGAAGAGCGACAGCATCGGGTACAAGATGCAGGTGGCCGAGCGCTACTACGAGAAGGGCCATTACGACCGTGCGCTGCCCCTGCTCGAGGAGCTCATCATGCTGCTGCGCGGCACGGCCGAGAGCGAGCGCATCAATTACATGCATGCCAAGGGGTATTTCCTGATGAAGGATTACACCATGGCCGCCTACTACCTTGAGAACTATGCCCGCACCTTCCCGGCGGGCCGCTACACGGAGGAGTGCGCGTTCCTGAATGCCTACTGCTACTACAAGAACAGCCCGAACTACGAGCTCGACCAGGCCGATACCCGCACGGCCATTGACCAGCTCCAGCTCTTCATGGTGCGCTACCCGGCCACCAGCCTGAAAGACAGCTGCCACACCCTCATCGACCGCCTACGGCTGAAGCTGGAGGTGAAAGCCTACCATGCCGCCGAGCAGTATTTCCACATGCGGAACTATCAGGCTGCCAGCATGGCGTTCAAGGACTTCATGCGCCAATACCCCAACAGCGACTTCCGCGAGGATGCCATGATGCGGGTGCTCCGGGCCGACCATTCGCTGGCCATGAACAGCGTGGAAAGCCGCAAGGAGGAGCGCCTGCGCGAGGCGATCCGTACTTACCGTAATTTCGCCGACGCTTATCCGAACGGGGTGGAGCGCGATTCGGCGGAGAAACTGCTGAAGGAACTCAACGCCGAACTCGAACGCCTCACCAAGACCAAGCTACCATGAACACCAAGCCCATCGCCGCCAAGACCACCGTGACCCGCGACGTGGCCAAGCTCGATCAGGAGACCGGCAACGTTTACAAGACCGTGGCCATCCTGGGCAAGCGCGCCAATCAGGTGAGCGTCAGGATCAAGGAGGAGCTCAACGCCAAGCTGGAGGAGTTCGCCATGAGCGGCGAGAACCTGGAGGAGGTGTATGAGAACCGCGAGCAGATCGAGGTGAGCAAGCATTACGAGCGCATGCCCAAGCCCGGCGCCCTGGCCATCCAGGAGCTGCAGGAGGGCAAGCTCTACTGGCGCGATGGCGGCGAGGAGGCTCCGCCTCCCGCACCGGCCACGCAAGCCTGAGCGCAACCGCCTTCCCGGTGGACCGCTTCCTGAATCGCAAGGTGCTGCTCGGGGTAACCGGTGGCATCGCCGCGTATAAGGCCGCGCATCTCACGCGCCTCCTGGTGAAGGCCGGATGCGAGGTGCAGGTGGTGATGACGCCTGGCGCGCACGATTTCATCACCCCGCTCACGCTCGCCACCCTGAGCAAGCGGCCGGTGCTCACCGACCTGTTCGTTCGCGATGGCAGCGGCGCTTGGAACGACCATGTGCACCTGGCCAACTGGGCCGATGCGATGGTGGTGGCCCCGGCGACCGGGAATACCATGGCGAAGATGGCCCAGGGGCTGTGCGATAACCTGCTGCTCGCATGCTGGCTCAGCCTGCCGTCGGCGACGCCGGTTTTCATGGCCCCCGCCATGGATCTGGAGATGTGGCGCGATGCGGCCACGCAGGCGAACCTCAAGAAGCTGCGTTCGCGCGGCGCGCGCATCATCGGTCCGGAGAGCGGCGAATTGGCCAGTGGACTGGTTGGCGAAGGCCGCATGAGCGAGCCCGAGGCCATCGTGGATGCGATGCACGCCACGCTGGTGGGCAGCAGCAAGCTGAATGGGAAGCGCGTGATGGTGACGGCAGGCGGCACGCAGGAAGCCATCGATCCGGTGCGGTACATCGGCAACCGCAGCAGTGGGCGCATGGGGTTCGCCATCGCGGAGGAGGCCGCGCTGCGCGGAGCGCAGGTGGAATTGGTGACCGGCCCGGTATCCTTGCGCTTGGAGCGTCCTGGCATGGCGCGCACCGATGTGGTGACAGCGGCCGAGATGGCTGCCGCCTGCAAGGAACGGGCGCCGCAGGCTGATGCGGTGGTCATGTGCGCCGCCGTGGCCGATTACCGTCCGGCGAAGCCCGCAAGCGGCAAGCTGAAGAAGGCCGATGCCGCGTTGGAGATCGCGCTGGAGCCCACCGAGGACATCCTGGCTTGGATGGGCGCCAACAAGCCACACGGCCAACGCTTGGTGGGCTTCGCGCTGGAAACGGACAATGAACTGGCCCATGCGGCGGACAAGCTCCGGCGCAAGAACCTCGATCTGCTGGTCCTGAACAGCCTGCGCGATGCCGGCGCCGGATTCGGGACGCATACGAATAAGGTGACGCTGCTCGCACCTGGCAAGGATCCGCAGGCGCTGCCGTTGATGAGCAAGCGCGAAACCGCCCGCGCTATCTTGGACCGCCTCGAAGAACTGCTCTGATCCATGCTTCGCAACCTCTGCCTCCTGGTCCTCCTCCTGCCCGCTATGCTTCGCGCGCAGGAGTTCAACTGCCAGGTCAGCGTCATCGCCCCGCAGATCGCGCAGGCCCAGACCGGTGTGTTCCGCAGCATGGAGATCGCCATCAAGGAGTTCTTCAACGTGCGGCGCTTCACGAACTACAACTACGCGCCCACGGAGCGCATCGATATCAACCTGCTGCTCACCATCAACAACCAGCCCGCGCCGGACCGCTTCGAGGGCACCCTGCAGGTGATCTACGCACGGCCCGTCTTCGGCACCGATTACAACAGCCCCATCCTCGATCTGGTGGATGACCAGGTGCAGTTCAACTTCCTGGAGAACACGCAGATCGAGTTCACGCCGGATCGGTTCATCAATAACCTCTCCTCGCTGCTCGGCTTCTACGCCTACTTCGTGCTCGGGCTCGATGGGGACACCTTCTCGCCGCTGGGAGGCACCGAGTTCTACAACCAGGCGCAGCAGGTGGTGAACAACGCGCAGAACGCGGGCGAATCGGGCTGGAAGGCCTTCGAGGGGCAGCGCAACCGCTACTGGCTGCTCGACAATCAGCTGCAGGCCGTGTTCCGTCCGCTGCGCGAGCTCCTCTACGATTACCACCGCCAGGGCATGGATACCATGACCGAGGATGCCGCGGCCGCGCGCCGGAAGATCGCCGCCAGCGTGGAGAAGCTCAAGACCGTGCACCAGGCCAAGCCCGCCAGCTACAACCTGCAGGTGGTATTCAATGCCAAGTACAACGAGTTGGTGCAGCTCTTCAAGCCCGCCGATCCCGGTGAGAAGACCAAGCTCTTCAATACCCTGCAGATCATCGACCCCGGCCACATCGGGCAGTACCAGGAGATGATGCGGGG
>CAZJTB010000146.1:0-6797 GCA_964548485.1 uncultured Chryseobacterium sp.
CAGGCCTTCCTCACATTCACCCTCCCGAGCTTCCACACCAACACCCGCAAGCGTCTTACCCGTGCTCCCAAGATCTACCTGCTGGACAGCGGCATGCTGCACGCGCTGAGCGGCATCCACAGCATGGACGAGCTGCGGGGCCATGTGCTGCTGGGCAACTCATGGGAGGGCTTCGTGGTGCAGCAGGTGCGCGCATGGATCGGCGACACGGCGCGAGTGCACTACTTCCGCACCCTCGACGGCTCGGAGCTGGACCTGGTGATCACGCGCGGCACCAAAGCGGTGGCGGCCATCGAGATCAAGACCACCAACGCGCCCACCTTGAGCAAGGGCAACCGTATGGCCTTCGAAGCCGTGGGCGCGAAGAAGCAGCTGATCCTCACACCCAGCGCGGACGACCATCCTTACGGCGAGGGCATCACGGTGTGTAGCATGAATACCCTGTGGAAGCACTTGGAGGGCGTGTGAGTGTCGGTCCGGCTTAGGGATGGGAACGGCGGCCCGCTGAAGGCGATGCGTAGCCGCTGTGCCAGCGAGGAGGCGATCCGGCGTGCGGCGGAAAGCCCCCGAAGCGGCCATAGTGAACAGTCTGGCCGTGCGCAGGCCCGGTGCGTGGGAAGGCAAGCCCCATCAACGGAAGCGGGACCACTGGGAAAAGCAAGGGAAACCGCAGATAATGCAGATAGGCGCGGATGCACCTGCGGCGCTCACCCGAGAACGAACGCTCCCGATCAAGAGGATCGTTCCGCGTGCATCTGCTTCATCCGAGGTTCCGGATCCCATGACCGTGCCGCTGGATCATCCACACCACCACCGGATAGGAGCCCTTGGGAACAGGGCTCGGCACGCACGCACCTTGGCGGGTGAAAACCCATCCTCTCCCGTTCCGGCGGGATGAAACACATGCGTGCTCTTTACACCCTCACCACCTCCCTCCTGCTGCTTTCCGCCCACGCCCAGTGGCCCACGGACCCCAACGATCCGCTGGTGATCTGCAACGACGCCAGCGACCAGAAGGACATGCGCCTGGTGGCCGATGGCGTCGGCGGATGGTTCGTGCTGTGGCGCGACAATCGCCTGGCCAGCGACCGCTATGCCGTGTTCGGGCAGCGGCTGGACGCACAGGGCAACCTGTTATGGGAGCCGAACGGGCGCCTGATCCAGGAAGTGCCGGGGCGCAGCATCAACATGATCGGGGTGACCCGCATGGGCGATGACAAGCTCTTCCTGGCATACATCAGCGGGGCTGGTTCCACTGGTGCGGATACGGTGCGGGCCATGGCCTACGATGGGGAGGGCGCGCCTGCATGGGCCGAACCCACATTGCTCGCCTATCCGGGTCCCTTGCCAGGCGGCGGTACCTCGGGGGGCAACTTCTTCCCGCGGGTGGTGCCTGTGCTCAATGGTGTTTTCGTGGGTTGGGGGACGAATCCCATCGGTGCCGCGGATTACGTGCATATCGCTCGGATCCTGAACGATGGCACCAATGTGATGCCCGAGCAAGGCGTGGAGGTGGCGAGCTTGAACAACTCCATCGTGACCGGACCGTGGATCATGCGCCACGACCTTGCGGGGGGGCTGCTCCTGGAGGAACGCTGGGGCAACGGTGCCGGTGCGCCTTTGTACGCCATGCGGGTGGACAGCATGGGCAACCAGCTCTGGCTCGAGAACCTGTTGGTAAGCGCCAATAGTGGTGGACTGGCCTATGAATGGACCACCGCCGTGGCGCCCACCTCACGCGTGAATTCCATCTGGGGCAATAGCTACGACCTGCGCATGGCCATCTACGACACCACCGGGGTGCTCTTCAACCCCACCGCGCCGATCCCGGTATGCCTGCAGGCCGATGTGCAGGAGAACCCCTTCGTGGTGCAGAGCGACACGGAGACCACCGTGTTCTGGGCGGACAACCGGAGCTCCGCCGGCAATGGCCGGCAGGTCTTCATGCAGCGCTTTGATGCCGATGGGAACCCGCTGCTGGCGGCCGATGGCGTTCTGGCCATGCAATGCAACGGCAACCTGAACGGCTTCCCGCGTGCCATCGGGGCCGAGGACAACAGCCATATCGTGGCGCTCTACACCTCCACGAACCTGCAAGGAGGGACGGCCGGCTTCCGCGTGGGCCGCGTGACCAACACCGGCACCAACCTCTGGAACGACACCACGCGCTTCTGCACACCTGCGCTCGGCCCCAGCAACGGCACCGACTTCAGCATGGTATCCGACGGCGACGGCGGGGCGATGGCCGCCTGGTTCAACTGGCAGAACAACGCCATCTACGCCGCACGGCTGGACCGCTGGGGACGCATGGGCGACTTCTCCAGCGTGCAGGAATGGGCGCAGAGCACGCTGAGCCTGTTTCCGAACCCTGCCGCAGGGCAGGTCACCATCCAGGACCGGATCAACGCCCCCTTGGGGAGCCTGCGCATCATCTCCAGCGATGGACGTGTCGTGCGCACCATACCGTCCACCAATCACACCCAGCTGACGGTCGATGTGACGGACCTGGCACCCGGGCTCTACAGCATCGTGAGCGACAGGCAGCAGCGCCTCTCCTTCATCAAGCAATGATCATGCGCCGCTTCCTTCCGATCATCGCCTGCGCCCTCCCGCTGGGCATCGCATCCGCGCAGACCTTCTTCACCCCCGGCACGGCGGTCCCGGCCTTCGGCACCTACGACTATGCTTGGTACAACGAACTGGCCGACCCCGCTTCGCCCATCGATACCAATGCGACCACCGCGACGTGGGACTTCAGCGCAGCCGAGATCAGCGGTGCTTTCTATTACCAAGTGACCATCGGGCCTGCGTCGGAAACGCCCTATGCCGACTCTTCGGGTGGCGCGGACATCTGCTGGACCTACAACTACACCTGGGGCAACGATCACTGGTACTATCGCAACGGCCCGGATTCGCTGATCTTCTCGGCCAACCTCACGGACATCTTCGGCGATGATGTGTACACCAACGAGGCCTGTCGCCAATACCAGTTCGGCTTTCCGGCGGCCGTCGGAAACGTGATCACCGAGGACGTCACGGAATGCGAGGGCCCCATCAATGGCTATCCGAAGATCTGGCGCAGGAAACTGATCGGAACCGGCACGCTGATCACGTCCCTGGGCACCTTCACCAATGTGCTCCTGGTGAAGGACCGTTTGAGCGCGTGGAATGAGATGGGAGTTCCGCCCTTCCCGGTTTATACCGAGAGCTACCTGTGGTACCTCCCGAACAACGCTTTGGAGCCCTTTGCGATCTGGAGGGAGAACCAGGGCTCGAACTACTTGTACATGCGTGTGCTGACGCCCACGACCGGCCTGGTCGAACCGGACAACACCGGCATCATCACCCTTCAGCCCAACCCCGCAGTGGATCTCGTGACGATCAGCACCACGAACGGCAAGCCGCTGGGCGAGGTACGCATCCATGCAGCTGATGGACGGCTGGTGCGGCAAGAACGCGTGGCTACCGACCGGCTCACCGTGGATGTGCAGGACCTGAAGCCTGGGCTGTACACAGTCCGTTGCACCCGTGGCGAAGTGCCGGTGGTGCTGCGCTTCGTGAAGGAGTAAGACCACGGACCCCAAGAAAAAGTGAAGCGCGGCTCGCATGGGCCGCGCTTCTTTGTTTGGGAAACCCAATGGACAAGTAATGGACGGGGATGGACGCCGCCGAGCGAGCGTCCATCCCCGTCCATTGGGGTCCATTGCTGTGACCCGCCCCTACAACTCCACCCCCACCTCCCGGCTCGGCCCGCTTTCAGCCCCACTGGCAGCCACGCTCCTCATAAAGTAGAAGTTAAGCGTGCCCCGTGCCGGGCTGGCATCCTCGAAGCGCATGGGCTTGTTGGCCGCCACGCTGCCGAGCTTCACAGGTTCGCTGCCGCGGGTGTAGCGGTACACATCGAAGCGCTGCACGGGTTCGCTCACGGGCGGCTGCCAGGTCAGCACCACTTTCCCGTTCAAGGGGTTCGCTGCCACGGCGCTGGGGCAGGCCGGTGGGCGCACATGGGCCTTGGCGCTCACTGCCGGCGAAGGCGCACTGCGCATGCCGAGGACATTGCTGCTGAGCACGCGGTAGCTGCTGGGCTTGCCAGTGGCATCCAGGCTGTCGTTGAGGAAATTGGTGCTGCGGTAGAGCGTATCCACCCGCTGGCCGGGACGCGTGCGGAGCACTACGTAGCCCATCCAAAGCGGGTCATGGCTCTGGTCCTCCCAGCTCAGCAGCAGTGCCTCGCCGTCCACACGGGCCATCAGGTCGCGCGGGGGCATGGGTACGGCGGCATTGGTCAAGGGCATCACGGCCACGGTGTCGCTGGCGAGGCCTTCGATATGGCTGGTGCTGATGGCTTTCACCACGTAGCGGCACAGGCGCCCGGCTTGTAATGTGCTGCTGGTATCGCGGTAGGTGCGCAGCACCTCGCTGCCGGGAGGAAGGCGCGTACTGGCCAGCATCATCGGCCCATCCCCATCGGCGCGGTACACGTGGAAGCCCAGCAGCTCGCGCGAAGGGTGCATCCAGGTGAGCGACACGCCATCCTTGGTGGCTTCGGCGCTGATCTCCTCGGGGGCGGCAGGCGGCAGCGGATCGTAGGCCACGGCGGCAAAGCTCACCCCACGCATGGGCACGTGGGTGGCCTTGTACTCCAGCACGAAGCGATAGAAGTACGACGTGGCCGGACGCACGTCCTCGTCCACATAGCTGGTGCGATCGCCGCTCAACTCGGCCACGGTCACGAAGTCCGTTTCGCTGTTGGTGCTGCGCTGCAGGTTGATCTGCTTCACCACGGGTGCGTTGTTCAGCTTCCAGCGCACGTTGATCCTGCGTCCACTGCTGTCGCCCACGGCGTAGAGATCGTAAGGCATCGGCATTTGGGTGACATCGAGACTGGCGGCATAGAGCGTATCACTTACCGGCATGGCGTTGCCGAAGTGGTCCCAGCCCTTCACGACATAGCGGAACACGCGATGGCGCGGCGCGGTGGTATCGGCGAACTGGTAGAGCACGGTGTCCTGCCCGCGCCGGTCGATGCGCACCTTGGGCTTCACGATGGCGAAGGGTTCCTCGTCCACACTGCGGTGCAGTTCCACCACCGCCGGCCGGTGATCGCCCACCACGGCCCACCAGGTGTTCAACTCGCGCTGGTGCTCGTAGTAGCTGCTGTTCACGGCCTTTAGGCGGTCCACACTGTGCTTCGCCGCCGGGTTCACCAACGTGGAAAGGAACTGGTTGCCGTTGCCTTGCGTGGTGACGCGGTACTGGTAGAGCGTGCCTGGCTTCACATCGCCATCGTGCCACACCGCGTGCACCGCCAGCAGCACGGCCATGTTGTTGCTCGCCGACCCCAGTTGCTCCCGCGTGCCATGCCGTTGGATGCGCGCCCAGATGCTGTCGGTGCGCTGGTTGCCGAACTCAATGGGATAAGGCAGCACTTCCGTCGCCTTCTCGATGCCCTTCTGCACGTCCTTCGCTGAACTCACCGGCTTCAGGTCTGCCACGCGCTTGAATTCGCCTTGCTCACCCGTCTTGCGCTCGATGAGGATGCCGGTGACCGGACCGCCTTCGCGCGCCAACAAGGGACCGGTGAAGACGAACACGCCCTTGGGGCCTACTTGCACCAGCTCGGGGTTGGGCCGCTGGGCCAGCGCAACGGACGCCAACGCGATGCATGAAGAAAGGGTGCTGAGGCGCATGGTCATTGCTGTAGGATGAATCAATTCTCTTGGGGCGGAGGATCGTTGCGCTGGCTGCCGGTGCCGTTGCTGCCCATGGTGAAGCGGAAATCGGAACCGCTGTTGCTGATGTTGGCTTGCATGCCCAGCCCGATGGTGCCGCCCACATTGAAGTGCAGGCAGGTGACATCGTTGCACGGCACGGAGCACATGCCGCCACCGATGGTGACGTTGCCTTCCAGCTGCACCGCGCCGTTGCCGGTGATGGTGTAGTTGCCGTTGGTGCTGAAGACGCCATCAAGTCCTACCGTGAGGTAGAGACCGATGCGGCCGTAAGCGCAGATGACGCCGGCGCTGGCACCGCCCGCCATGTAGATGTCCACATAGGTATCGAAGCCCACGCCGTAGGTGCCGCTCCCGAAGTTGGCCCCGAAGCGCACGTCGATGCCACCGTCGCAGCCCATTTCCAGCGTGGCCACCGGACTGCAGTCGATGCTGAAGTTGGGGATCACGGGGAGCGGGATCTGCGCGCCGGCATTGAAGTAGAATCCGTTGAAGCGGCCGCTGCCGAAGAGGCCCCTGTAGGTGGGTGGCAGGATGTCGCCGCTCTGCATCAGGCCCTGAGCCATGGCCACACCGGCGGCCGGATCGTGCGCAAGCAGTTGCAGGGTTGGTTGGATAAGGAAGCCCGGGAACTCGCGCTCCATCTTCTTCTGAACGTGCAGGCTGTACTGCATCAGCAGCGCATCCATCTCCGGCGTGCGCTGGGCATAATCACCCAGCAGGATGAAGGCCATGCCGGTGATCTGCGGATCGGGCAGGGTCACGTTGAGCCCGCTCATGAAGTAGAATCCCTCCTTGTCGATCACGATGGCCGCCGCGCCGCTCATGCTCGGACCACCGCTCACGCCATGCGATACGTTCAGCTGCCCGCTGAGGCGATGGTGCTGCATGTCGTACACCATGTTGATATTGCCGAAGGGCGTCTCGATGTCCTTCAGCTTGATCTGCTGGTTCTCCACCGCCAGGTCGCCGCGCACCTCGAAGCGCATGCGCTGCGGCTGGCCGTTCTGCGCCTCGAAGCCCATATCGGCCGGCATGTTGCCCTTGATGTAGAAGGTGTTCCAC
>CAZJTB010000147.1:0-6792 GCA_964548485.1 uncultured Chryseobacterium sp.
CGGTGGCGTAATTGAACATGCCCACGCCGTTGGGCACGGCGGCCTTGCGGCGGGCGATGAGCTCCTGGCTCTTGGTGAGTTGCTCGGTCATACGGCTTCGTCCCGCATCGGGCGGGAACGGCTGCGAAGTTGCGCAATGAGCGGGGCCGCCGGAATGCAGCGGCGCAGAGAATGCCAACAGCACGAACGCACTGGGAGTCAGCCCGCTTCAATCCAGCCGGTGCGCCAGCGTCACGGTCTTGCGGTAGGTCTCCACGTTGCCGGCCAGGTCGTAGGCCTCGAGCACCACGATGTAGGGGCCCATGCGCCCTTTGCTGCCGCTGTCGAGGATGCCGTCCCAGCTGATGGCCCCGGCGGCGCCGAGCAATTGGTTCTCCATCAGGCGGCGCGCCTCACGCCCGGCCACATCGTAGATGACGATGGTGCCCACGAAGCCGGGCTGGTCGAAGCGGTAGGCGATGGTGAGCAGGTCCTGGAAGCCATCGTGGTCGGGGCTGAAGATGGCCGGCTCGATGGTCATCTCGCCACGGGACTCGGGCATGCGGCTGTATTGCGAGTTCCGGAAGCCCGGCGTGGCCTTGCCGGCCACATCGCTGGCTGTGTGCCAGTTGGTGCGGTCGTCGGTGGCGCGGTCGGGGTCCACGCGCTCCAGGCTGTAGCCTTCAGGCTTGTTCACCAGGGTGAAGTGGATCTTGTCGTCGTAGCGGAACAGGTCGAGCACCGCACTGGCGCCATTGAGCAGCGCCACGGTGCCGCTGCCGTTGTTGTAGCTGGGCAGGGTCATCTGCAGGAACCGCTCGGTGCGGCTCTGCGGGTAGCGCGTGGCGATGTCGCTGCCGTTCGGTGTGAGCAGGACGTACTCGCCGGGCAGGAGCAGATAAGGCTCGTTCGTGATCAACCGCAGGTTGGCGATGGCGCCATTGGTCTCGTTGGCCATCTGCAGGCCCTGCAGGCTGATGGTCTTGCTGCTGCGGTTGTACAGCTCCACGAAGTCGCTGCCTGTGCTGATGGGGTCGTAGAGCACCTCGTTGATCACCAGGTCGCCGGCGGCAACGGGCTCGGGCAGCGCGAAGGTGCCCGCGTTCGCAGCGCCGATGGCATTGCCCGTGCAGTCGGCGGCTCCCGCAACCGTGACGGTGTACACGGTGCCCACGACAATGGGCGTGGCCAGCGTCAGCCGTGCACGGTTGTCCGTGCCGCCCACGGGCTGCGCGCCGCTCACGACGATGGTTGGAGCGATCGCGTATGTGGCCGTGGCGAGGCTCGCGGCGCTCATCGCTTCATCGAACACAAGGTCCAGCGTGCTATCGTCCACCACCTGTACAGCGATGAGTGACGGTGGCGCGGTGTCGGGCGTCGGGTCGAAAACGGAGTTGGGCGCTCCCGGCGTGCCGCCCATGGAGGCGCCGCTCGCGATCCAGTTGAGCGCGCCGCTGCACGGCGCGAGCGGGTTGATCTGCTCGAGGGTCCAGCCGCCATTCTGCTTCTCTGAATCGCGGTACCAGCTCAGCGCATAGCTCACGGCGTCAATCACTGTGTTGTCGGGCGCGGTGAGGGCCAGGTTGTCGCTGTCGTTATTCAACGAGGGCAGGCTGCTCACGCTGATGCGGTTGGGCACGAAGGCGAAGAGGGCCGAGTTGCTGGTGCTGGTGATGATCACGTACCCGCCCGGCCCGAGCGCATACGACGGCAGCGTGGCGGTGCTGCTGCCGTCAGTGAACTTCCAGCCGGAGAGGTTGAAGGTCTTGTTCGTGGTGGTGTTGTGCAGCTCCACGAATTCGGCATCGGGCAGACCCACGGTGGGCGATGGATCGGCCATGAACTCGTTGATCACCACATCGCGGAACACCGGTGCATCGGGCACCACCAGCGCGAAGCTCGCCTGCTGATCCACGCAGGCATTGCCCACCAGGTCCTGCACATCGTTCACGGCGACCGTGTAGGTAACGTTGTTCGTGATCGCAGGCGACAGCGTGAGCCTGACCGTGGTCGCCGATTGCAGTGCGGCCGCTGTCACGCCCAGCCCTCCGCTCACCGCGTAGTTCGCCGCCGCGCCCGCCGAGCCCGCATCAAGTGCCTCGTCGAAGAGGAGGTCCACCTGAGTGGGGCTCACCACCGAGGCGCTCAGCAGGGCCGGCGGCGTCAGGTCCACGGGGATGTTGCCCGCCACGAAGTCGTCGAAGAAGTGGTTGTTGATGGGCCCCGCCGCGCTGCTCTGCACCACCACGATACCGAAGTGCGTGCTGCCGGCCACGGCCGCATCGGTGGCGGGGCCCACGGAAACGTACGTGCCGGTATTGCCATCGTCGTAGAGCAGCGTCCACGCATTCGCGGCGGTGCGCTCCACGCGGATGCGGAAGGGGTTGTTCGTGCTGCTGTTCACGATGCCATCCGGGCTCACCAGCACCGAGGTATTGGTGCCGCCCACGCGCTTGAAGAGCTCCACGCGGTCCTGCGTGCCGCCCACACGCACGAACCAGCCGTTCTGCGCCGAGGTGGTCACAGCATTGTCGGTCATCAGGTACAGGTCCACGTAGTTGGTGCCGCTGGTGGCGAAGCGCAGGTTGATGAACCACTCCCAGCGCGCATCGCTGGACAGGGTGCTTGGCGTGCTCAGGTAATAGGTGGCGGCTCCGGGGCTGTTGCTGCGGAGCACATTGTTGCCGCTGCCATCGTCCACGATGGTGAAGAGAGCGTCGCTACCCGTCCAGGCCGGATCAGCGGTGAAATCGCCATCGGTGAAGCCATCGGTGAACTGGCCGCTCACAGCGGCCGGCAGGCCGATGGCCAGCAACAGGAACAGGTGGTGGATCAGTGCGCGCGCCATGGATTCCGAAGGGCGTGAAAGCTAGTACTTTCGACCGCCCTGCCGCGTTCAGGGAACATCATGAAAGTCGCTGTGGTAGGGGCTACCGGCCTGGTCGGTGGCGTCATGCTGAAGGTGCTCGAGGAGCGCCGCTTCCCTGTGGATGAACTGCTGCCCGTGGCCAGCGCGAAGAGCGTGGGCGCCACCGTGCGCTTCGGTGGGAAGGAGGTGCCGGTGATTGGCATGGAAGAGGCCATCGCGCGCAGGCCCGATATCGCCCTCTTCTCCGCTGGCGGCGCCACCTCGCTCGAATGGGCGCCGCGCTTCGCCGAAGTCGGTTGCACCGTGATTGACAACAGCAGCGCGTGGCGCATGATGCCCGACAAGAAGCTGATCGTGCCGGAGATCAACGGGCACCTGCTCGCGCCCGATGACCGCATCATCGCCAACCCCAATTGCAGCACCATCCAGTTGGTGATGGCCTTGGCGCCCTTGCATCGGGCCTACACCGCGAGGCGTGTGGTGGTGTCCACCTACCAGAGCGTCACCGGCACGGGCATGAAGGCCGTGAAGCAGATGGATGATGAGCGCGCGGGCAACGCGGGCGAGAAGGCCTACCCCTTCCCCATCGACCGCAATGTGATCCCCCGCTGCGATGTGTTCCTCGACAACGGCTACACGAAGGAGGAGATGAAGGTGGTGCAGGAGACGCATAAGATCCTGGACCCCGCCATCCGGGTTACCTGCACCGCTGTGCGCGTGCCCGTGACCGGCGGCCACAGCGAGGCTGTGAACGTGGAGTTCGCGCGTGATTTCACGCTGGATGAGGTGCGGCGCCTGCTTCGCGAAGCTCCCGGCGTACTCCTGCTCGACGATCCCGCGAAGGATGAGTACCCCATGCCGCTGCTGGCCAACGGCCGCGATGAAGTGCTCGTGGGCCGCCTGCGCCGCGACGAGAGCCAGCCGAACACGCTGAACCTGTGGGTGGTGGCCGACAACCTGCGCAAGGGCGCGGCCACCAATGCGGTGCAGATCGCGGAGCTGCTGGTGCGCCAGCGCGCCAAGGGCATCGCGGCAGTGTAACCATCGCAATAGCATCCACGTCCTCTCGTTAGCGTCCGAAAACACGAGTAACATGGCCATCGCACGCCTCTCACGCGCTGTCCTCATCAGTTGCCTGCTTCCCATGCATGCCTTGCAGGCGCAAGGCTTGCGGCTCACCGATGGCTACGCGGCCTATGGCGCCTTCGTGACACGGGACAGGCCGGTAGGACTCAACGAATGGCGCGCGCTCCTGCCCGAATCGTCGCTCCTGCAGCGCGACCTCAGCGGATTCCGATCCGGCTGGGACTATTATGGCGGCTGGTTCCCGGGGCTGTATGGCTATGGCCTCAGTGGCGCAACGAATGGGTCGGGGAGCGGATACCTCGGCGTCGGCTTCATGCTGGGCAAGCGCGACACCCTGCCCACGCTCTTCAAGCAGCGCCTGCGCTTGGGCGTGAACGCGGCGGGCACCGAGGACATCTACGGCTCGTGGCGCCGCTCGCTCACCGGGGTGTACGATACGCTCATCTCGCAGCAGACCGGGCAAGCCTACTACCTCGACAGCACGTGGTCGGAAGGGTACTGGGCCAATGCGTACCGCTCGCGCATCGCGATCGATGCCTCCTACCAGATCCAGCGGGTGAGCGATTCGCGCTGGTCGTGGTTCGCGGGCGCTGGATTCATGGTGGGCCTCGCCTACGGCGGCCAGGCCTCGGTGCAGCATTACACGGAGCGGTGGAAAGAAGGCGCGGGAAGCGGGAACAGCACCTATGAATGGCAGGAGCTGACGCGGGAGACCTACGCGTTGCGCGCGTCGCTGTTCGCCGCCGTGTACGCGAGCCTGGGGCTGGAGTATCGCCTGGGCCGCACCAGCCCATTCTGGAGCCAGATGAGCCTGTACTATGAAATACGCCCCATGATGCACCTGATCTCAAGGCCCGGGGTTCCTTCGCGCTTCGAGAGCGCGGGCCAGCATCTCTTCGGCCTGCGGCTCAATCTGCGGTGATCAACGCCTGCCGGGCTTCACCCGATACGCGCTGAACCACTCATTGGCATAGAGCTGTTCGGAGAGCTCCGGGAACGGTGGAGCGTGGCCCGCCGTCAGTATGGCGATGTGCGGCTGCAGCAGCTCCTCAACGATGGCATGGCCTGCGAAGTAGTCCTGCTGGGCTGAGAGCCTGCGTTCCGCATCGGGCGTGTTGGCGAAGTGCGAGTACCAGGCGCGGTGATGCGTGTAAACCAGCGCCAGGTAGGCCACCATGGGCTCCTGGGCGATGAGCAGCTCTTCGCCTGGCAACTCGTCATCGAGCCAGCGGAAGAGCTGCGCCTCTGCGGTGCCGATGCGGATGCCATCGCCCGTGCCGTTGCGGCTCTCGGCCATGCGCAAGGCGAACCAGGCGGCATTGTCCAGCAGCATGAGGCCCGCCAGCGCCAGTAGCACTGCCCCGCGCATTGCTGCGCCCGAAAGCCTTTGCCAGGCTTCGAGCAGCGCGGGCGCGCCAATCAGGAAGAGGGCGGTCCAGGCATAACCCCGCGTGAAGTGCGCCGGCTGTATCGGGTCCATCACCAGCTCGTGGTTCTCGAGGGCCAGGAATACTCCCGCCCAGACCACCAGGAAGCGATTCATCGGCATGGACCAGAACACCATGAGCCGTTCGCGTGAGCGAAGGCGCGCAGCTGCCATGACCGCGACCAGGACGTAGGCGGGCCATGCGCTCTCGGCCTCCACCAGCCAGGGCTGCCGCCATTGCTCCACCACGCTGCGGTGCTCGGCATCGGCCGGAAGCACGAGGCCATGCCAGGCCAGCAGAAGCAGGAGGAATACCGCCAGTACGATGAGCCACCACCAGCGGATGGCGCCATTGCGCTGAAGCAGGCGCTCCACGGCGCCCCAGGCCAGCAGCAGCAGCACGCCTGCCGCGCCGGTGAATGGATGAGAGAGCGCCAGTATGCCCCCCACGGCACCGGCCGCAGCGTACCGCCCGCTGTGCAGCAACAGCACCATGCCGAAGAAGAGCGCATGGTAGTAGGCCTCGAGCGGATAGAGGAGGTTGCGGCCGAGGTTCATGAACCACCATCCGCCTCCCGGATCGAAGCGGAAAGCGCCCAGCACCGCCTCGCGCAAGCCAAGCCCATGCAGCAGCCCATAGCCGAGGCCTGTGAGCGCCAGCAGGCCCCCTCCCCAGATGAAAAGGATGGCGAGCAACGGTGACGCGCCTGTGCCGATCGCGCGGTCGAGCACGCGCAGCGCCAGCAACACGCAAAGCAGCGCAGCCAACGCTCCGAAGGCCACGAACAGCGAGCCGGGGTCGGCGCCGGTGATGCGCCAGAGCGCGGCAAGGAGGAGGGTCTGCGGCTGGAAATGGATCGGCTCGGCTTCCGCCGCAGGGCTGAATGGCAGGGCGTAGCGCAGGCCATCGGTTGCGCCATCTAGGTATTGCCGCGCATTGGCCATGTAGTACGGCTGATCGTACTGCACGAATCCCGTGGGCCGCAGGCGCGCATCCTTGGGGTGATAGTGCGCCCAGTAGAAGAGCGACCATGGGAGCAGGAGCAGCAGCGCCATGAGCGCACGGGTCACGGTAGGCGGCTGCCGCATCGCGGCAAGGTAGGATTGGCCCCGCGCGGGCACGAGCCTACTCCTCGGCACCAATGCCCGGCCCAGCATCTCCTGCTGCCGCAGGAACCGAGGCGCCCAGCGCAGGCGCCGGTCCCTCCGAGGCATCGGCGTGCCTGCGCCTGCGCTGGGCCAGGATGAAGGCCGCGATGCCCACGGTGATGGCGGCATCGGCGATGTTGAACACCGGCTGGAAGAACTCGAAGTACCGGCCTCCGAAGACCGGGATCCATTGCGGGAGCTCGCCGCGCCAGATGGGGAAATGGAACATGTCCACCACCGCGCCATGGAACAGGGAGGAGTAGCCGCCGTCGGCAGGGAAGGC
>CAZJTB010000148.1:0-6707 GCA_964548485.1 uncultured Chryseobacterium sp.
AGGTGCGCCGCCGCCCCTACTCCATCATCCTGCTCGACGAGATCGAGAAGGCGCACCCCGATGTGTTCAACCTGCTGCTGCAGGCGCTCGATGACGGCAAGATGACCGACAGCCTCGGCCGCCACATCGACTTCAAGAACGCCATCATCATCATGACCTCGAACATCGGGGCGCGCGACCTCAGCGAGTTCGGCAAGGGCGTGGGCTTCGGCACCACCGCCAAGGCCGAGCAGCAGGAGGAGAGCAACCGCGGGGTGATCGAGAAGGCGCTGAAGAAGGCCTTCGCGCCGGAGTTCCTCAACCGCATCGACGACATCATCATCTTCAACAGCCTCAAGCGCGACGACATCCACAAGATCATCGACATCGAGCTCAACCACCTCTACAAGCGCATCGCCGAGCTCGGCTACGAGGTGAAGCTCACCGAGGATGCCAAGGATTTCCTGGTGGAGAAGGGCTACGACGAGAAGTTCGGCGCCCGACCGCTGAAGCGCGCCATCCAGAAGTACATCGAGGATCCCATGGCCGAGGAGATCATCAACCAGGGCATAGAGGAGGGCGACAAGATCTCCATCGGGCTCAACAAGGAGAAGACCGACGTGGCCATCAAGGTGACCAAGGGCAAGAAAAAGGTGGGCAAGGGCGACGGCGGAGAGACGAAGGAATTGCCGCCGGCGGAGTGATCGCGAGGACCGATGCGAAAGCCCCTTTCCGGAGGGGCTTTCGCTTTTCAGCATCACTGTAATCCGCGCTTCACCAGCAAGGGTTCCACGGCGGGGTCGCGCCCGGTAAGGTCGCGGTAGAGCTGGTCCTCGGCCTTGCTGCCGCCCTGGCTCAGCACGGCAGCGCGGAAGCGATCCCCGTTGGCCCGGGTGAGACCTCCGTTCTCCATGAACCAGGCGAAGCCGTCGGCGTCCATCACCTCGCTCCAGATGTAGGCGTAGTAGTTGGCCGCGTAGCCGGTCCACGCATGGCTGAAGTAGCAGCTGCGGTAGCGCGGCGGTACCTGCGGCAGGTCGAGCCCGTGCTTCTTCAGCGCGGCTTGCTCGAAGGCTTCAACATCGGTCACCAGCGGCGCATCGGCGGGCAGGCTGTGCCACTCCAGATCGAGCAGCGCCGCAGCGAGGTACTCGGTGGTGGCGTAACCTTGGTTGAAGGTCCTCGCTTTGCGCAGCTTGTCGGCCAGGGCTGTAGGCATGGACTCTCCGGTCCTGTAATGCTTTGCGAAGCTGCCCAGCACGCGCGCATCCAGGGCCCAATTCTCGTTCACCTGGCTGGGGAACTCCACGAAATCGGTGCTGGTGGCCGTGCCGCTGAAGCGCGGGTACTTCTGCGCGCTGAGCATGCCGTGCAGCCCGTGGCCGAATTCGTGGAAGAGCGTGATCACATCGTCCCAACTGATCAGGCAGGGCTGGCCGGCCGCGGGCTTCACGTAGTTGCACACCTGCGTGATCACTGGTTGCTGACCGAGCAGCGTGCTTTGATCGACGAAGGTGCTCATCCAGGCGCCGCCGTTCTTGTTGTCGCGCGCGTAGAAGTCGCCATAGATGAGGCCCATGGCGCTGCCGTCGGAGTCGATGATGTCGAACACGCGCACATCGGGATGATACACGGGCAGGTCGCGCCGCTCCAGGAAGCGCAGGCCGAAGAGCTGATTGGCCGCGAAGAAGACGCCATCATGCAGCACGCGCTCGAAATCGAGGTAGGGCTTCAGCTCGGATTCGTCCAGGTCGTATTCCGCCTTGCGCAACTGCTCTGCGTAGAAGTCCCAATCCCAGCTCGCGATGGCAAATCCCCCACCCTGCTGGTCGGCGATGGCCTGCAGGCGCTCGGCTTCACGGCGCGCGTTGGCCGCAGCGGCCGGTGCCAGCATGCCCAGCAGCTGCATGGCGCGGTCGGGGCTCCTGGCCATTTGATCATCCATCACATAATGCGCCCACGATGCGAAGCCGAGCAGGCCGGCCTTCTGCGCACGCAATTGCGCGAGCCGGGCGATGATCACCCGGTTGCCATAGGCATTGCCCCGGCTGTTGCGCGCAAGCGAGGCTTTCATGATGCGCTCACGCAGCGCGCGGTCCTTCAGCTCCGAAAGCACGGGCTGGGTGGTGGTGTTGCGCAGGTCGATGAGCCATTTGCCCGCGTGACCCTTGGCCTTCGCCGCCTCGGCAGCAGCCTGGATCGCATCCTCGCCGAGTCCATCGAGCATGGAGGCGTCATCCACCACGACGGCCGACTCGCTCCGCTCTTTGAGGATGTACTCCTCGAAGCGCGCGATCAAGGTGGCCTCTTCGGCATTGAGGGTCTTGAGGCGCTCCTTTCCATCGGCATCGAGCAGGGCTCCGGCGCGCACGAATCGCTGATAGCAGCGCTCCAGCAGGCGCGCATCCACCGGATCCATGGCCATGGCGGCGCGCTGGTCGTGCACCGTCTTCACCCGCGCGAAGAGCCGGTCGTTGAGGGTGATGGCATCGCTGTGCGCCGTGAGCTTTGGCGCGAGCTCGGCCTTCACGGCCTGCAGCGTGTCGTTGGTGTTGCTGCCCGCGAGGTTGTAGAAGACGCTGACGGCGCGGCCCAGGTCCTGGCCGCACCGCTCCAGCGCCACGATGGTGTTCTCGAAGGTGGCGGGCTCGTCGCTGTTGGCGATGGCGTTCACCTCGATCAGGTGCCGCTTCATCCCCTCCACGATGGCGGGCCGGAAATGCTCGTCGCTGATCAGATTGAACGGAGGAGCCTGGAAAGGCAGCTCGCTGGGGCGTAGCAAGGGATTGGTCATGGTCAGAGCAAGAGCAATGGCGAATTCAAGGGGCGAATATCAAATGGCTGATGCGAATACGGCTCAGCCACCAAGGCACGCCGCTATGTTTGGCCTCGCAAGCAGCTCATGGAAGAGCGCGCCCCGCTCGCCGCGCGGCTGCGGCCCCGCACGCTCGACGAGGTGGTGGGGCAGCAGCACCTCGTGGGCCCTGATGGCATCCTGCGCAAAGCATTGGCCGGAGGCCTGCTGCCGAGCATGATCCTGTGGGGTCCGCCGGGCGTGGGCAAGACCACCCTGGCGCGGCTGATCGCCGAGCGGCAGAAGCGCCCCTTCCACACGCTGAGCGCCATCAGCAGCGGGGTGAAGGACGTGCGCGAGGTCATCGAGAAGGCCGGTGGCGGCGGGCTCTTCGGGCGCAGCGCCGTGCTCTTCATCGACGAGATCCATCGCTTCAGCAAGGCGCAGCAGGACTCGCTGCTGGGCGCCGTGGAGAAGGGCACCATCACCCTCATCGGCGCCACCACGGAGAATCCGAGCTTCGAGGTGATCGGAGCGCTCCTCTCCCGCTGCCAGGTTTATGTGCTGGAGCCGCTGGGCGCCGAGGAGCTCATCGCCCTGCTGCGCCGCGCCATGGAGCGCGACGAGGAGTTGAAGCGGCGGCGGATCGATCTGCGGGAGACCGCAGCGCTGCTGCGGGCCAGCGGCGGCGATGCGCGGCGCCTGCTGAACACCTTCGAGCTGTGCGTGAAGTCTGCGCCCGGCGATGCGGAGATCACCGACGCGCTCGTGCAGCGGATCGTGCGCACCAGCGCGCGCTACGACAAGCAGGGCGAGCAGCACTACGACATCGTGAGCGCCTTCATCAAGAGCCTGCGCGGCAGCGACCCGCACGCTGCGGTGTACTGGCTGGCCCGCATGGTGGAGGGCGGCGAGGATCCGCTCTTCATCGCCCGGCGCATGGTGATCCTGGCCAGCGAGGACGTCGGCAACGCCAATCCCAACGCGCTGCTCATGGCCACCACCGCCATGCAGGCCGTGCAGATGATCGGCTGGCCCGAGGGGCGGATCATCCTGAGCCAATGCGCCGTTTACCTGGCCTGCTCGCCCAAGAGCAACGCCAGCTACGTGGCCATCGGCAAGGCCCAGGAGCTGGTGAAGCGCACCGGCGACCTGCCCGTGCCGCTGCACCTGCGAAACGCGCCCACCCGGTTGATGAAGGACCTGGGCTATGGCGCCAAGTACCAGTACAGCCACGAGGGCCAGGGCAACTTCATCGCCCAGGACTTCCTGCCGGACGAGATCGCGGGCACGCCCCTCTACACGCCGGGCGAGAATACCAAGGAGCGCGAGCATGCCGCGCTGCTGGCTCGCCTTTGGGGCAACCGCTACAGGACGAGCGACTGATGCGACGCCTCAGTGCGCCTGTTCCTGCTCCAGGAACCGCTTGTGCATATCGTAGATGATGCCGAGGCTCACCATGAGCCCGCCCACCGCCTGCTCCACCATCTGCCACAGGGCATCGACCACCACGTGCATGGCCCCGCTCTTCGCGAAGCTCATGCCCAGGACGAAGATCACCAGGTACACGAAGAAGCCGACCACCGCGGCCAGCAGCATGCACATGGCCGGGAAGGCGCCCTTCAGGGAGATCACCTCGTACTGGATGGCCTTGTGCGTGCCGATGGTGAGGATGAGGCCCAGCACCAGGTACACCACGGCCGCCAGGATGAAGTAGAGCGTGAGCGGGATGCGGAGGTCCTGCAGGTCGTTGAGGAGGATGCCATGCCACAGGTAGGAAAGACCGTACATCACCGCGCTGGCAAGCAGCCATGGCAGCAGGATGTGGCGTCTGAGGAGCAGCATGATGCGGTTGAGGGCAATTTTACAATGGATCGGGCGTGCCGCGCATGAGGCGGAGCAGCACCGACCACTACATTGGCTGCATTCCATGAACGCGCGCACCACGCACCGGGTTGCCTTGGCCATCGCCGTGGCCGCCGCCCTTGGCTGCCGGAAGGATGGCGCCAAGCCCACGTGGGACATCGATGTACTCGCGCCACTGGCACGCACCACGCTTACGGTGGGCGATCTGGTGGCCGACTCGCTCCTGGAGTCCGACGCGCAAGGCAATCTGACCCTGGTGTACCGGGGCACGCTCTTCACCGTTGGCCTGGACACGATCCTGAAGGCGCCGGACACGAGCTTCACGTACAACTACGCCCTTCCCTTCCCGGGCCCGGTTAATCTCCCACCCGGGCTGAGCATCCTGAACCAGGCCGATGTGCAGCGCTTCGACCTGGGCGATGTGCAGCTGCGCGAACTGCACCTGCGCGAAGGGCAGCTGACCATGGACATGGTGAACATGGTGGGCAGCCTGATCCATGGACGCATGGAGCTTGCATCGGCGCAATTCGCCGATGGGCCCGCTGTGCTCATGGCCTCGGTGCCGGCTGGATCGCCCCTTGCGCCGGGCACCGCCATGGCCACGAAGAACCTCGCCGGCACCCGGTTCGACCTGCGCGGGCCGCAAGGCAGCAGCGTGAACACGGTGCAGACCCAGGTGAGCGCGCAGCTGGACCCGGCTGGCGCGGGTGCATGGGCCACCGATCAGGACAGCCTGCTCATCGAGGTGCGCTACACCGGCCTCGTTCCGGAATACGCGCGCGGCTACTTCGGCCAGCGCACCGAGCGCTTCGGGCCAAGCACCACCAACCTGGGCCTCTTCAACGCCTTCGTGGCCGGCACGCTCGACCTGGATGAGGCCACGCTGAAGCTGCGCATCGAGAATGGCTTCGGCGCCGACCTCCGCGTGCGCCTGCGGCAGCTGCAGGCCCTGAACACGCGGACCGGCGAATCCGTGGACCTGGAGCACGCCCTGCTCAATGGCCCGCTGAACGTCACCCGCGCCACGGAGACCGGTTCAGGCTTCATCCCCAGCACGCAGACCCGCGTCATCGGCATGGGCAACAGCAACATCGACCGCTTCATCGAAAGCCTTCCCGATCAGGTGGCCTATGCGCTCGACCTGGAACTGAACCCGCTGGGCGACATCAGCAACGGCAACGACTTCCTCTACCACAGCGGCAAGCTCACGGCAGGCATCGACCTGGAGGTGCCGCTGCGCCTCGCCGCGAACGCGCTCAGCCTGCAGACCATCACCACGGTTGACCTGCCAGGCACGCCTGCCGGGCATGCGCTGCGCTCGGGCGTGCTCCGCCTCTTCGCGGAGAACGGCTTCCCGATGGATGCGCGCATCGAGCTCGCCACCATCGGTGCCGATGACCAGGTGCTCACCGTGGTGCCCGTACAGGGCGTGGTGGCCAGCGCCACGGTGGGGGCCAATGGACTGGTGGCGCAGCGCGTGAGCAGCACGCTCATCGCCGGAATCGATGCCGGCACCGTGCAGGAGCTTTACGACGGCGCGCGCTTGCGCATCCGCACGGCCTTGAGCACCAACCCGCCAGGCCAGCATGTGCGCATCCTCGACCACTATGCCCTTGACCTGCAAGTGACCTTGGAAGCGGAACACATGGTGAATGGCGATGAGTAAGCCGTGCGCGCTCCTCATCGCGGCCCTGATCACCGCCACCGCGCACGCGCAGGAGCCCGGGTCTCCTGCCCCCGGAGCTGGCGCCCACGCGCAGGCCTTCAGCCGTGTGCTGCGGCTGGAGGGCGCTTTCGGCTACAGCGCCAACAGCCTTCTCAATGAGCTGCCCATCGCCCTGTGGAACGGCAGCTACCTGGATCGCGAGCTGCGCGGCCGTTCGCGCGATGCGCTGCGCGTGCGGAACACGGTCGGCTACACCATCGATGCCCGGGCAACCTACATCGGTCCGGCCGAGAAGAAGCGGCGCCCCATCATCAGCGTGGCGCACCACGACCACCTGGGCCTGCGGTTCGCGCCCGACCTCTTCAACATGACCTTCTTCGGGAATGCCTCCTACGAAGGCCG
>CAZJTB010000149.1:0-6687 GCA_964548485.1 uncultured Chryseobacterium sp.
GATGATCAACATGATGTACCTGGTGCTGACGGCGCTGCTCGCGCTGAACGTATCCAAGGAGATCCTGGACAGCTTCATCACCGTGAACAACGGCTTGGAGAACACCAAGCTCTCGCTGAACGACAAGATGTCGGTCCAGTACAAGACCTTCGAGGACTACGCCAAGGAGAACCCCACCAAGTACGGGGCGGCTTGGGAGCAGGCCCAAACGGTGAAGAATGACGGCGCCAGCCTTATCGCTTACATCGACAGCATCAAGGCGCGCGTGATCATGAAGGCGGAGGGCATGCCCCGCGACAGCGTGGTGCTGAGCGATGGCCGCATCGTGAGCCTGGAGAAGGTGAGCAAGAAGGACAGCCACGACGAGATCACCAACCTGATGATCGGCGATGAGCCCGCGAATCCCAAGGACGGCGAATTCACCGCCAAGGACCTGCGCGCCAAGCTGGAGGCCTTCCGCGACCGCGTGAAAGGCCTTCGCAGCGACGATGCCGACCTGGCCGCCGCCATGGACCGCGTGTTCAATTTCGACGACCGCCGCGACGCTTCGGGCACGATGAACTCGTGGGAGAGCATCAACTTCTACCACGTTCCGCTCGCCGCAGGCATCACCATCCTGAGCAAACTGCAGGCGGACGTGCGCAATGCCGAGGGTGAGGTGGTGAAGCGCATGCTCGATGCCGTGGAAGGCAAGAGCTTCAAGTTCAACAAGCTCGTCTCCATCGTGAAGCCGCGAAGCAGCTACGTGACCGTGGGCAGCAATTATTACGCGGAGATCTTCCTTGGGGCTTACGACGACCAGAACGCCCCGGAAGTGTGGATCTGCAAGGGCGGCGCCCGGGTGGATACCACCTCCAAGCCCCCGAAGATCGTTGGTGAGAGCGAGAAGCTGCCGATGAATGGCGCGCGCGCGATCTTCGACCGTCCTTCGGGCGGCGCTGGTCTTCAGAAGATCAGCGGCATCATCAAGTACAAGCCCGTGGGCGGCGAGGAGCAGATTGAAGCCTTCTTCACCGAGTATGAGGTGGCCCAGCCCAACCTGGTGGTGAGCCCGCTGAAGATGAACGTATTCTACCGCGGCGTGGACAACCCCGTGAGCGTGAGCGTTTCGGGCTACAGCGACAAGGACATCACCCCCAATGCCACGAATGGCACGCTGACCAAGGGCCCCGAGGGCTGGATCATGCGCCCGGGGAAGGATGCGGAGGCCACGATCGGCGCCACCGTGAAGAACCCCGATGGCTCTTCCAAGGCGATGCCCGGCCAGAAGTTCCGCGTGAAGAACGTGCCCAACCCGACCCCCTATTTCGCGGGCAAGAGCGTGGATGACGAGAACATCAAGAAGGCCGAGCTCACGGCCGCCGCAGGCGTCATCGCCAAGATGGTGAACTTCGAGTTCGACCTGAAGTTCGAGGTCACCGAGTTCAGGGTCACCATGATCGTGGGCGGAACACCCATTGAGAAGATGGCCAAGGGGGCAGCGGTATCCGGCGACATGAAGGAGATGTTCCAGAAGGCGAAGCCAGGCCAGAAGATCTACATCGAGGGCATCAAGGCCAAAGGGCCCGATGGCACGGTGCGGAACCTGGGCTCGCTCTCGTTCAAGGTGGTTTAACCCAAAGAGCAAACGATGATGAGGAACCTGAAGGACCTGTTGAAGCCGCTGACCCTGGCGTTGGCGTGCTGCTGCGCGGCCCCGTCGGCCATGGCGCAGGTGCCCACCGTCCTGGACGGTGCCTACATCAAGGAGCACACCCGCACCAAGCGCGTGGTGCCTTACACCTATATCCGTGAAGCGGATGTGATGTGGGCGCGCCGGGTGTGGCGAACCATCGACCTGCGGGAGAAGCTCAACCATCCGCTCTACTACCCCACCGAGCCCATCAACGACCGCAAGAGCCTGTTCGATGTGATCCGGCAGGGCCTCATGGTGGACGGTTCGATCACAGCCTACGATCCCGGGCCCCTGCTCACCGATGATGAGTTCCGCAAGCCCCTGCTCAAGGCCCAGCTGGAGGATATCTTCACCAGGCTTGATACCCAGTACACCGAATCCCTGACCACCGGGGATATGGAGATGGTGGTGCAGCGGATCGAGTTGGAGAGCCGCGATGTCAAGATGTACCGCCTCAAGGAGGACTGGATCTTCGACAAGCAGCGCAGCACGATGGACATCCGCATCATCGGGCTCGCGCCCATGAAGGAGGTGCGCGGCGATGACGGCGAGGTGCGCGGCTATGCCCCGCTCTTCTGGCTCTACTACCCGGAATGCCGCTACGTGTTCGCCAACTGGGACGCCTTCAACCGGAGCAACGATTCGGAGCGGAGGAGCTTCGAGGACATCTTCTGGAAGCGCCAGTTCAGCAGCTACATCACCAAGTGGAGCAACGTGTACGACCGGCAGATCAGCGACTATAAGACCGGCCTCGACGCGCTGCTCGAGGGCGAGGAGATCAAGCAGGCCCTGTTCGAGTTCGAGCACGACCTCTGGAACTTCTGACCAATCCGGTCTTTCAGCTTCGCGAAGCCCCGCCCTGCGGGGCTTCGCTACTTTCGCGCCCGCCTGCCGCAGGCCAGGGCCCTTTCGCCAGCCATGATCACCGTTCAGGGCCTCACCCTACACTTCGGCCAGCGGCCCATGTTCGATGGCGTCTCCTTCTTCATCGGAAGCGACGACCGCATCGGCCTCGTGGGCCGCAATGGCGCCGGCAAGAGCACCCTGCTGAAGATCCTGGCAGGCAAGCAGCCCTACGACGGCGGCAGCATCGGAAAGCCGCGCGAGCTCACGCTCGGCTATCTGCCGCAGGAGATGGCCCACAATCTGGAGCTCACCCCCTGGCAGGTGGCCGAACTGGCCTTTGCCGAGGCGCGCACCCTCAACGCCAGCATCGAGCGCATCACCGCGGACCTGGAGACGTGCACCAACGATGAGGAGGCCATGGAGCTGGCCACCCTGCTCGCGCATGCCCACGAGCGCCTCAACGCCATCGGCGCCGCCGACCACGACATGCAGTTGGAGCGCATGCTCAAGGGCATCGGATTCGTGGGCGAGGACCTGCACCGGCCCATGAAGGAGCTCAGCGGCGGTTGGCGCATGCGGGCCGAACTGGCGCGAATCCTGCTCATGCAGCCCGACCTGCTCCTGCTCGATGAGCCCACCAACCACCTTGATCTGCCGGCCATCCAATGGCTCGAGGACCTGCTCAAGACCTACCCCGCCGCCCTGGTGCTCATCAGCCACGATAAGGCCTTCCTCGACCGCCTCACCTCGCGCACCATCGAGGTCGCCGGGGGCAAGCTCATCGACCGCAAGGCCTCGTGGAGCAAGTACGTGGAGCTGCGCAAGATCGAGCGCGAGCAGCAGAGCGCAGCCGCCAAGGATCAGCAGAAGTACATCGAGCAGACCCAGGAGCTGATCAACAAGTACCGCGCGAAGGCCAACAAGGCGGCCTTCGCCCAGAGCCTGATCACCAAGCTCGAGAAGCTCGACCGCATCGAGGTGGAGGACGAGGACCTGCGCAGGATGCTCGTGAAGTTCCCCCCGGCCCCGCACAGCGGAAAGCTGGTGTGCGAGGTGAAGAACGTGAGCAAGGCCTATGGCCACAAGCGCATCTTCCGGGGCGCGGAGCTCACCATCGCGAAGGGCGAGCACCTCGCGCTGGTGGGCGCCAATGGAACCGGGAAGTCCACGCTGGTGCGCATGATCATGGGCGAGGAGCCCTACGAGGGCGAGATCCGCATGGGCCACAACGTGATCGTGGGCTACTACGCGCAGGACATGCCCGAGCGGATGAATCCGCAGGGCACCGTGATGGAGACCGCCGAGTACGCCGCCAGCGACGATAATCGCCCCCGCGTCCGCGCCATGCTCGGCGCCTTCATGTTCAGCGGCGACGATGTGGACAAGAGGGTGAAGGTGCTCAGCGGCGGCGAACGTGCCCGCCTGGCGCTCTGCTGCATGCTGCTGAAGCCGCTCAACTTCCTCATCCTCGACGAGCCCACGCACCACCTCGACATCCAGAGCAAGGATGTGCTCAAGGAGGCGCTCAAGAGCTACGATGGCACCTTCCTGCTCGTGAGCCACGACCGTGACTTCCTCACCGGCCTAACGAATCGCCTGCTGGAGCTCGATGAGCATCGCATCCGCGACCAGCACATGGACATCCTGGAGCTCATCGAGAAGCGCAAGGCGCTGCAGAGCGCCGACATCGGCAAGAGCAGCGCCGCGCAGCCCAGGGCGAAGGCCGGGAAAGCCGACAAGAGCGACCACGCGGAACGCCGCGAGCGCGACAAGGAGCGCAAGCGTTTGCAGGGGCAGGTCGCGCGGCTCGAGAAGCAGCTCGCGGAGCTGGAGGCTGAAGAGAAGCGCCTTCAGGCCGAGGTGATGAAGAGCGGCGTGCCTCCGGCGGAGGTGGAGAAGGGCTATGCGCGCATGGGCGAAGTGGCCGAGCGCATCGCCACCACCATGAAGGAGTGGGAAGAAGCATCGCTGCGGCTGGAGGAGCTTGGGGAGGAGAGCCACGCCTGAGCGTTACCGGCGAGCACTGCCGGCATTGGTGGATCGAAGGTGCATGCCGCACCCTCTTCAACCACCAGCGCCATGGCCTCCGCGAAGCTCCCGCCCCGCCAGAAGATGATCAACATGATGTACCTCGTGCTCACCGCGATCCTCGCGCTGAACGTGAGCAAGGAGGTGCTCGATGCCTTCGCCATCATGGATGCTGAGCTGGTGCGCAGCGAGCGCGCGCACGAGCAACGGTCGCAGCTGGAGTATGCCGTTTTCGGGGACATGGCGAAGCGCTTCCCGGACAAGTTCGAGGCGAAGCATGCGGATGCGCTGCGCGTGAAGGCCATGGCCGACTCGATCGTGCGGCACCCCGAGGCCATCAAGACGAGCGCCATTGCCAAAGCCGACGGCGTTGATCCGCTGCGCCTGCGCGGCAAGGACGCCGACGGTCGCGACACGCTCCGTGCGCTTCTCTTGCTTGAGAAGAAGGATGACCGCGATGTGCTCACCAACGCGCTGGTGGGCGATGAGCCCGGCGCGCCGCGCAAGGATCCCGGCTCCGCCCACGACATCCGCATCCGCCTAACCAGCTTTCGTGATGGCCTGAAGGATTTGGCCGGGGAGAAGGGCCAGGCGCTCTCCGCCTCGCTGGATGCGCTCTTCGACTTCAGCGACCGCCGCGACGCCAGCGGAACGCTGAGCAACTGGGAGAGCATCAACTTCTACGATGTTCCCTTGGCAGCGGGTATCGCCACGCTGAGCAAGCTGCAAGCGGATGTGCGCGCGGCGGAGAACGACATGGTGAAGTGGCTCTACCGCGAATGCGAGATGGAGGACTATCGGATGGGTTCGCTTACCAGTGCGGTGATCCCGCAGAGCACCCTGGTCATGCTCGGCGATTCGTTCCGCGCCGATGTGTTCATAGCGGCTTACGATCCGAAGAACAAAGCTGAAGTGACCCTCGACGGTGCTGGGCCGCTCAAGCAGGGCGCCGACGGCAAGGGCAAGCTGCGCATCAAGACGAGCTCCATCGGCGAGCATACCGTGCGGGGCCTTATCCGCTTCGACGGCCAGAAGGGGGTGGAGGAGATCCCGTATTCCGCTTCGTACCAGGTGATGGCCCCCTTGCTGGTAGCCAGCCCCACCAAGATGAACGTGCTCTATCGCGGCGTGGAGAACCCCATTGAGCTATCCGTGCCCGGGGTGCCGGCCGAGCGCATCCAGGCCAGCATCAGCACGGGCCGTATCGTGCGCAGCGGCAGCGGATGGGCGGCCACGGGCATGACCGACTCCAAGGCCGAGGTGTTCGCCACCGCCACCCTGGCTGACGGCAGCACCCGAAGGATCGGGCCTGTCGTGTTCCGCGTGATGGACCTGCCCGCGCCCATGGCCTTTGTGGCGCAGAAGTCGGCGCTCGATGCCCGGATCAGGAAGTCGGAGCTCACCGCCGCGCGGGCCGTATTCGCCAAACTGCCCGACTCGGAGTTCGGCGCCAGGTACGAGGTGCTGCGCTTCAGGGTGATCGTGGAGCGCGGCGCGCAGCCCATCGACCGCGAGATAACGGGCGCGGCTTTCGACAGCGACCTGCAGATGGTCTTCAGCAAGCTGCGCAATGGCGACCGCGTGAACTTCGAGGGCATCAAGGCCCGCTTGGAAGGCGCACCGCCGGGCACCCGCGCCTACGACCTCACGCCGATTTCGTGGAAAGTGGTGGATTGAAGCGCGATTTCCGTTGATCGAGCCTATATTCGCGCCCCATTGCGGGGTGGAGCAGATGGTAGCTCGTCGGGCTCATAACCCGAAGGCCGCAGGTTCGAGTCCTGCCCCCGCTACGAAGGAAGGCCCGGTGAACCCCGGGCCTTCGCCTTTCTCCGCAAGCCTAAAAAGCTCAGGCGGCGATATTCGCGAAGCCATGCCCCACAAGGCCGGATACGTCAACATCATCGGCGAGCCCAACGTGGGGAAGAGCACCCTGCTGAACGCCCTGCTCGGCGAGCAGCTGGTGATCGCCAATCCCAAAGCGCAGACCACGCGCCACCGCATCCTGGGCATCCTCAACGGCGACGATTACCAGATGGTGCTCAGCGATACGCCCGGCATCCTCGACCCGCAGTACAAGATGCACGAGCGCATGATGAGCGCCGTGGACGAGGCCCTTATCGACGCGGATATCCTCATCG
>CAZJTB010000150.1:0-6654 GCA_964548485.1 uncultured Chryseobacterium sp.
ACAGCTACAAGGTCTCCGGCGGCCTGCACGGCGTGGGCGTGAGCTGCGTGAACGCACTGAGCACCCACCTGCGCGCCGAGGTGCACCGCGACGGCAAGAAGTACGAGCAGGAGTACAGCGAGGGCAAGCCCCAGTTCCCCGTGCGCGAGATCGGCGCCACCGACTACCGCGGCACCATCGTCACCTTCCAGCCCGACCTGAGCATCTTCCAGGTGGGCGAGTACAACTTCGACACGCTGGCCGCCCGCCTGCGCGAGCTGGCCTACCTCAACAAGGGCATCCGCCTCACCCTCACCGACGAGCGCCGCACCAACGAGGACGGCAGCTTCGTGAGCGAGAGCTACTACAGCGAGAAGGGCCTGGTGGAGTTCGTGAAGTACCTCGACGGCACCCGCGTGCCCATCATCGAGGACGTGATCTACATGGAGGGCGAGAAGCAGGGCATCCCCGTGGAGATCGCCATGGTGTACAACGACTCGTACAACGAGAACCTGCACTCGTACGTGAACAACATCAATACGCACGAGGGCGGCACGCACCTGGCCGGCTTCCGCCGCGGCCTCACCCGCACGCTGAAGAAGTACGCCGATGCCAGCGGCGCCACCCAGAAGCTCAAGTTCGAGATCAGCGGCGATGACTTCCGCGAGGGCCTCACCGCCGTGATCAGCGTGAAGGTGGCCGAGCCCCAGTTCGAGGGCCAGACCAAGACCAAGCTCGGCAACAACGAGGTGATGGGCGCGGTGGACGTCGCCGTGAGCGAGATGCTCGAGAACTACCTCGAGGAGCACCCGCGCGACGCCAAGCAGATCGTGGAGAAGGTGATCCTGGCCGCCACGGCGCGCCACGCCGCCCGCAAGGCCCGCGAGCTCGTGCAGCGCAAGGGCGCGTTCAGCGGCGGCGGCCTCCCAGGCAAGCTGGCCGATTGCTCCAGCAAGGACGCCGGCGCCAGCGAGCTCTTCCTCGTTGAGGGTGATTCCGCCGGCGGCACCGCCAAGCAGGGGCGCAACCGCGAGTTCCAGGCCATCCTCCCGCTGCGCGGCAAGATCCTCAACGTGGAGAAGGCCATGCAGCACAAGATCCTCGACAACGAGGAGATCCGGAACATCTACACCGCGCTGGGCGTCACCATCGGCACCGAGGAGGACAGCAAGGCGCTGAACCTCTCGAAGCTGCGCTACCACAAGATCGTGATCATGTGCGATGCCGATGTGGACGGCAGCCACATCCAGACGCTGATCATGACCTTCTTCTTCCGCCACATGCAGGCGCTGATCGAGAACGGCCACCTCTACATCGCCACGCCGCCACTGTATCAGGTGAAGAAGGGCAAGGAGCAGGTGTACTGCTGGAACGAGGCCGAGCGCGATGCGGTGATCGAGGCCATGAAGCGCGGCAACAAGGACGCCAGCGTGCACGTGCAGCGCTACAAGGGCCTGGGCGAAATGAACGCCGAGCAGCTCTGGGAAACCACCATGGACCCCACCCGCCGCACACTGCGCCAGGTGACGATCGAGAACGGCGCCGAAGCCGACCGCATCTTCAGCATGCTCATGGGCGATGAGGTGCCCCCGCGCCGCGAGTTCATCGAGAAGAACGCCGTGTACGCCAAGCTCGACGTGTAGGTCCAACAGGCTTCCAGCCTGTTGAACCGAACGGCGGGCATGCACCTGCACTCACGAAAGCCCCGCTCCACGGGGCTTTCGCATTCCTTGGGGGATGTCACAGATTGTGACATCCTACAAGGAACTGCCAATCAATCGTTGGCTGAGCCCCGGTCCCTGCGCGGAACGAGCGCAATGCGAACCGATGCGTGAGCGCTAGGTGTGTAATAGCTGGATGCTTCGATGCACTCCGCGCACGTTCGCGCAAAGTCATTCCTGCCGATAACGCCTTCGTGCGTGGTGTAGCGCAACTGCTTCCATCGGAAGCCGAAGCCGACGAGACCTTCAACGCTGATTGCCTTTGCCGAGCTGATCCGCCAGGCTCGGCCGCGCCCGCCCCAAAGCAGCCGCACCGCTGTAACCTGCTGCCTTTCGGAGCGAAGACCATTGAAGGAGTGACTCTCCACGCTGTCGTATGAAGCCTGTTTGCGGTTGAACCACCAGAGGCGATGGAAGGCATCGAGCTCGAAGATCATCCTACGCTCATTTCCGAGGTTGAGCCGCACGATCGGGCCCAGACCGACGGCCTGGTAGTTCCAATTGCGGAAATTCGATGAAGCGTAAGTGCCCCCGGCATTGCCCTCTAAGCTGATGCTGCTGGAGAAGGATGGGCGATAGTCAGCACGCAAGCCGAGATCCCATCGTCCCAGCTCCCGATGCACACGAAAGTTCGCGTGCCTGAACGGGTACATGGCAACGTCGGTTGAGAACCACCAGCTTGATGCAGCTCCTGCTTGCGCCGTCGCATGGATCGTGATCAGCATGCTGATTAGGGCTGCCAAGGATTTCATCACCTTGTTATCGCTGCATCACTTCAGCACCGTCACATGCCCCACGCGCTCAATCAGCTCGTTGGTGAGCCTGTTCTTGCACTTCATCTTCCACACGTACACATCCTGCTGCACGATCTCGCCTTGGTACGCGCCATTCCAGGGCTCATGCACGCGCTCGCTCTGGCTCAGGAGCAGCCCCCAACGGTCGAAGATCATGAACTCGTAATCCTTCACCAGGTGCGGCAGGTTGAAGACGGGCATGAACGAATCGTTCTCATCATCGCCATTCGGGGTGATGGCATTCGGCACCCACACCACGAGGGCGTCGAGCACCTCGATGGGCTCGCAATGCGTGTCGGGGCAGCCGTTGGCGTCGTAAGCCGTAAGGCACACCGTGTAGGTGTCACCAAGGCCGCCGGGGAAGGTGAAGGTCGGGTTCGCCGCCGTGCTATTGCCGAGCCCTCCGAAATCCCACGCGAAGCTCACGGCATTGGGCGTTGAGGTGTTCGTGAAATCAGCAGTGGAGGCGCCCACGAAGAGCGTCTCCGGCACGAAGTCGAAATCGGCCACCACCGGAGCCGGGCGCACGATGGTCGCGGTGCCCGAGGCCGTGCAGCCATTGGCATCCATCATCACGATCGCGTATTGGCCGGGGCAGAGGTTGTTGAACACGTTGCCCGCCTGGTAACTGGCGCCGCCATTGATGCTGTACTGCGCGCCCTGCGGATCGGTGATGGTGATGCTGCCATCGCAGGCGCCGGGGCAGGTCTCGTTCACCGAGGCGATGGCATCGATCGCCAGCGCTTCCGGCTCACCGATGGTGAAGGGCGCTGAGGCCGAGCAGTTGTTCACGTCGAGCACCGTGACCGTGTAGGCTCCGGCGCAGATGCCCGTGGCCGTGGGCGCATTGCCCGCGATGCCGTTCGACCATGCGTAGCTATACGCGCCATTGCCGCCCGTGGCCGCCACGCTGGCCGTGCCGTTGCAAGCACCGTTGCAGATGGCATCCGTGGCGGACACCATCGGCACGATCGCATCGGTGAAGGTGATGGTCACCTGGTCCTGCGTGGCGCAACCGTCGCTGCTGATCACGCTCCACATCAGGGTGTACGAGCCGCCTGCGCTCGCGCTCATCGCGCTCCCGGGCGATGCGGGATCGGAGAAGGTGATGCCGGCTGGGCCGCTCCAGGTTCCGCTGGCCCAGTTGCCCGTGGCGTTCAAGTTGAACTCCAGCGTGCAGGTAACCGCATCCGGTCCGGCATTGGGCGGCGCGATGAGGAAGACCGTTGCCGTGGAGCTGGCCACCGCGTTGGGGCAGGGCGCGAGGCCGGTAGCGGTGTAGGTGTAAGCGCCTTGGGGGCTGCTGGCCGGATCGAAGATGCCATTGCTGGGCTGGCCATTGGGGCCGGTCCAGGTGCCGCCAGGCCAAGGCGTGCCGCCGAGCAACGAGAAGAGCTGGATGGGCGCCGCCTCCGGGCAGAGCGTGATGGAGCCGTTGGTGCCTGCGTCGGGCAAGGGGTTCACGGCCACGAGCACGTCGGCGCTGGCGTTGGGGCAGGGCGCGGTGGCGAGCACCGTGTAGGTGTAGCTGCCCGGTGCGTCGATCTGCGGGTCGAAGCTGCCTTCGGTGATGCCCATGGGCCCGCTCCAGGAGCCACCGGGATCCGGCGCTCCGCCCAATGCGGAGATCAATGCGAGCGGCGGTGCGTTCGAGCACAGCGTCGCGCTCCCATCGGTGCCCGCGCTCACCGGCGCCACCACGCTCATCACCACCCTTGCGGTGTCGTTCTCGCAGGGCGCTGGCACGAAGAGGATGTAGGTGTATTCCCCAGGAGCGCCCGTAGCAGGGTCGAAGGAGCCATTCATCGCGGTTCCCATTGGATTGAACCACGTGCCACCAGCATCGGGGCTGCCCTGCAGCAGGCTGAATAGCGGAACGGGCGCATCGCTTCCGCAGAGCGTGGCAACGCCATCAACGCCCGCATCGGCATCGGCCAGCACATTCACGGTGATGGTGGCGGAGGCCGAAGGGCATGGTGGCGTGCCGGAAACCGTGTAGGTGTACGCACCCGCAAGGCTGGCGCCCGGCGTGAAGGTGCTGCTCGCAGCGCCGCCCGGCCCGGTCCATGTTCCGCCGGGTTCGGCGCCGCCGAGTGCTGGGAACAGGTCAACAGCATCGCCGGCCACGCAGAGGTTGAGTATCGCATCGCTCCCGGCATTGGGCAGCTCGGGCACCGCCACGGTCACGCTCGCCGATGCAGCAGGGCAGGGTGCCGTGCCCGCCACCGTGTAGGTGTATGTGCCCGCTGCATTGTTCGCCGGATCGAAGCTGCCGCTGAAGGGCGCGCCGCTCGTCGTGCTCCAGGTTCCACCGGCGTCTGGCGCCCCACCAAGGATGGTAAAGAGGTCAACCGCAGCGCCGCTCAGGCAGAGCGTGGTCAGGCCATCGGTGCCAGCGTTCGGCGCAGCGATCACATCCACGGTCACGGTCTGGCTCACGCTGGCGCACGGAGGCGGAACCGTGATGGTGTAGGTGTATGCACCGCTCGGCATCGTGCCGGGGTCGAAGGTGCCGTTGAAGGCTGCGCCAGCGGGCGTGGTCCAAAGGCCGCCTTGGTCCGGCGATCCCTCGAGGTAGCTGAAGAGGTCCTCAGGCGCATCGGTGCCGCAGATCGTCAGGAAGCCAGGACCGCCCGCATCAGGCGCGGCCACCACGCTCACCGTCACCTGCGCTTGATCAGCGGGGCAGGGCGCCGTGCCGTTCACGGTGTAGGTGTACACGCCAGCGGTCATGTTCGCCGGATTGAACATCCCGCCCACAACGGGCGAAGGCCCGCTCCAGGTACCACCCGCCTGCGCGCCACCTCCAAGCTGCGCGAACAGCGAAGCCGCCGGACTGCTGATGCAGAGGGTGAGCGCGCCATCGGTGCCCGCGTTGGGCGGCGCGATCTCGGTGATGGTCACCGTGCTGCTCGCGTTCACGCAGGGCGGCGGCACCGTGATCGTGTAGGTGTACACGCCGGGGCTCATCGTGGCGGGGTCGTACATCCCGCCCACCACTGTGGAAGGCCCGCTCCAGGTGCCGCCCGCATCGGGCGTTCCGCCGAGCTGCGCGAAGAGGCTGATGGCATTGTCGGTGGCGCAGAGCGTGGCGCTTCCTGGCGTGCCCGCGTTCGGCGCGGCCACCACGTTCACCGTCACTTGCGATTGATCAGCGGGGCAGGGCGCTGTGCCGTTCACGGTGTAGGTGTACACGCCAGCGGTCATCGTGGCGGGGTTGAACATGCCGCCCACGACCGGCGATGGCCCGCTCCAGCTTCCGCCTGCTTGCGCGGCACCTCCGAGCTGCGCGAAGAGCGATGCCGCCGGGCTGCTGATGCAGAGGGTGAGCGCGCCATCGGTGCCCGCGTTGGGCGGCGCGATCTCGGTGATGGTCACCGTGCTGCTCGCGTTCACGCAGGGCGGCGGCACCGTGATCGTGTAGGTGTACACGCCGGGGCTCATCGTGGCGGGGTCGTACATCCCGCCCACCACTGTGGAAGGCCCGCTCCAGGTGCCGCCCGCATCGGGCGTTCCGCCGAGCTGGCTGAAGAGCAGGATGGGTGCATCGCTGCTGCAAAGCGTGGCATTGCCAGGCGCGCCTGCATCGGGATTGGTCACTACGTTCACATCAACGGTTGCCGATACGGAGGGGCAGGGCGCCAAGCCATTCACGGTGTAGATGTAGATGCCTGTCGGGCTCACGCCGGGCGTGAAGGTGCCGTTCGAGGCGCCGCCGCCAGGTGCGGTCCAGGAACCTCCTGCGTCGGGCGTGCCATTCAAGCCGCTGAACAATGCTGTGGCCGGGCTTGAGGAGCAGAGCGTGAGCCCTCCATTGATGCCCGCGTCGGGCATGCCATTCACCGTGACCGTGATGATGGCGGCATCAGCGGGGCAAGGAGCCGTGCCGGCCACCGTGTAGGTGTATGCTCCAGCCGCATCCGTACCCGGTGTGAAGGTGCTGCCGTGCGCGATCCCGCCGAAGGACCAGGTGCCGCCGGGTTGCGGTGATCCGCCGATCAAAGCGAATAGCCCAAAGGCCCCGTCAATCTCGCAAACCGTGATGGACCCATCGGTCCCCGCATCCGGCGGTTGATTGATCGTCACCGTCACCGTTGCGCTTGCGCTAGGACAGGGCGCGGTGCCGTTCACCGTGTAGGTGTACACGCCCGCGCTCATCG
>CAZJTB010000151.1:0-6650 GCA_964548485.1 uncultured Chryseobacterium sp.
CTTCTCTCCCAGCATCTCCTTCACCCCCTCCACCACCGCCACATCATCAATCCCGCATTCCCGGTACAACTCCGCCTGCGTGCCATGCTCGATGAACTTGTCGGGGATGGCCAGGCGCTTCACGTGGGCCGCGTAGCCGTGGTCGCCCATGAACTCCAGCACCGCGCTGCCCATGCCGCCGTGCAGGGCGTGGTCCTCCACGGTGATCACGTGCTTGAACTTGCTGAAGACCTCGTGCAAGAGCAGTTCATCGATCGGCTTCACGAAGCGCATGTCGTAGTGCGCCACGCTGTAGCCTTCGGCCTCCAGGCGGTCGATGCCCTTGGCGGCCAGGTTGCCGATGTGGCCGATGGAGAGCACGGCGATGTCGGTGCCTGAGCGCAGCTTGCGCCCCGTGCCCACCTTGATGGCCTTGAAGGGCGTCTTCCACTCGGTCATCACGCCCTCGCCGCGCGGGTAGCGGATGCTGAAGGGCCCCTGGTCCGGCAGCTGGGCCGTGTACATCAGGTCGCGCAGCTCCTCCTCGTTCATGGGGGCGCTCACCACCATGTTGGGGATGCAGCGGAAGTAGGCGAAGTCGAAGTTGCCGTGGTGCGTGGGGCCATCGGCACCGGCCAGGCCGCCGCGGTCCAGGCAGAACACCACGTTCAGGTTCTGCAGCGCCACATCGTGCACCACCTGGTCGTAGGCGCGCTGCATGAAGGAGCTGTAGATGTTGCAGAAGGGCACCATGCCCTGCGTGGCCATGCCGGCGCTGAAGGTCACCGCGTGCTGCTCGGCGATGCCCACGTCGAAGGCGCGGTCGGGCATGGCCTTCATCATGATGTTCAGCGAGCAGCCCGTGGGCATGGCGGGCGTGACGCCCACGATCTTCGGGTTCTTCTCGGCCAGCTCCACGATGCTGTGGCCGAACACGTCCTGGTACTTCGGCGGCTGCGGGCTCTTGGGCACCACCTTGATGATCTCGCCGGTCTCCTTGTTGAAGAGGCCGGGCGCGTGCCACACCGTGGGGCTGCCCGCTTCCGCAGGCGCGTAGCCTTTGCCTTTCTTGGTGATCGTGTGCAGGATCTTCGGTCCGGGGATGTCGCGCAGGTCGCGCAGCACCTTCACCAGGTGGTCCACATCGTGGCCGTCCACCGGGCCGAAGTAGCGGAAGTTGAGGCTCTCGAACAGGTTGCTCTGCTTCAGCAGCGCGCCCTTCACGGCGTTCTCCACCTTCTGCACGATGCTCTGCGCGTTGGGCCCGAACTTGCTCATCTTGCCGAGCAGGTTCCACACCTCGTCCTTCACTTTGTTGTAGGTGTGGCTGGTGGCGATGTCCGTCAGGTACTCCTTCAGCGCTCCCACGTTGGGGTCGATGCTCATGCAGTTGTCGTTGAGCACCACCAGCATATCGGCGCCCGCGCCGCCCGCGTGGTTCAGCGCCTCGAAGGCCTGCCCGGCGGTCATGGCCCCATCGCCGATCACGGCTACGCACTGGCGGTCCTTTTCACCTTTCAGCTTGCTGGCCACGGCCATGCCCAGCGCACCGCCGACGCTCGTGGAGCTGTGCCCCACGCCAAACGTGTCGTACTGGCTCTCGCTGCGTTTGGGGAAGCCGCTAAGGCCCTTGTAGATCCGATTCGTGTGGAAGACATCGCGCCGGCCGGTGAGGATCTTGTGCCCGTAGGCCTGGTGCCCCACGTCCCACACCAGCTGGTCGTAGGGCGTGTTGAACACGTAGTGCAGCGCCACGGTGAGCTCCACCACGCCCAGGCTGGCGCCGAAGTGGCCGCCCTTCACGCTCACCACATCGATGATGAAGTCGCGCAGCTCATTGCACACCTGCTGCAGCTGCTCCTCGGGCAGGGCGCGCAGGTCGGCGGGCAGCGTGATGCGCTCCAGGAGCGGGTACGAGGGGGTGGACATGGCTGGGCGGTCTGGTGACAGCAGATTGAACAAAGGTAACCGGCTGAAAGTTCGGGGGAAGAGCGCGGGAATAGGGTGGATGGTGTGGGCGTGCCCCCTTGCTGACCCCCTTCGCGTCGCAAAACCTCTGCTCGGGAGCAGCAAGGTGTCGCGTGCTGCGCTGTAGCCGGACTTGTCGGGGCCAGCGGTTGCGGCACTGCGGGGGCTTCCTGCGATCGCCTCCTCGTTGCTCGCATCCGCAAGGCCCCGCCTACGCCGGGCTGCCGCTTCGCCCGCTCACGCGGCATGCTCCAACCGCCCCTTCCACTTCTTCCATTGCGGCATCGTCCGGTCCAGCAATTTATAGAAGCTCGCTCCGTGATCGGGGTGCACCAAATGGCAGAGCTCATGCACCACCACATAATCGATGCACGGCCCCTGCGCCTGGATCAGCTCGGGGTTCAGCAGGATGGTGCCCTTGGGGGTGCAGCTGCCCCAGCGCTTCCGCATGTGCTGCACGCGGACGGCCGGGCGGGCGACACCGTGCTTCTTGAAGAGCGGCATGGCCTTGTCCACGGCCTGCTCGAAGCGCGATACGGCATGGCTGCGGTACCAACCCGATAGCAAGCCCCGTACGTGCCCGGCATCCTTCGGGTGATGCGTGTGGATGTGGATGCGACCGCCCAGCAGCTTCACCTCCTCCTTGCCGGTGGTGGCGTGCACCTTCAGGCGGTACTGCTTGCCCAGGTAGCGGTGCGTTTCGCCGCTCACGTACTCCTTGGCCGGGGCGCCGGGCAGGAAGCTGCGGAAGAAGTCCTGCTGCCGCACGATCCACCGCGCCTTGCGCAACACCAGCTCGTCCATCTTGGATACCGGTGCATCCAGCGGAGCACGCAGTTCCACCCGCGCATCGGGGTGCACCTCGATACCAAGCGTGCGGCGATCACTGCGCAACAACGTGTACCACACCGTCGTGTTCCCGTATCGCACGCTCCGCTCCTCCATCACACGTACCGGTTCTCCGCGATGCGCATCACGCCTTTCAGGATCAGGTCGATCACGTCGAAGCCCAGCTCCAGGCCCTCGTTGCGCAGGTCGTAGAGGTGGTCCTCCATGGCCTGTTCCATGCGCTTCTTCACGTCCTCGTTGCGGGTCCAGTCCACGATGCGCAGGGCGCGGATGATGTTGTCCAGCGACACCGCGATGGCCGCGCTGCGATCAGGCTCCATCTCCATGCCAGCGGCTGTGATCACCTCGCTCACCAAGTGATAGAAGGCCCTTGCCTCATCGCGCTGTTGCAACGCGTCGGGTTCATCGCCCGTGCTGCGGTGGCGCAGCTGCTCCATCACGCTGGTGGCCCGTTGTAGGTACTCCAGGTCGCTGATGCGCTTGGCCTTGAAAGCGTCGATGGCCTCCTGAAGCAGCTCGCTCAGTTTCTTGAAGAGCACCGGGTCCTCGTCCATCCGCTCGCTCAGGGTCTTCTTGGTGCGGCTGGCGATCATGTCAGCCCTGCCAGCGGCGCCCTCCACCTTCTCCACCTCCTTGGCGAAGGCGTCCTGGTCGAAGATGTTCACCTGGTCGGTGAGGGTCAGCACCTCAGTGCTCTTGATGTGCGTGTCGATCAGCTTCTGCACCTGCCCCTCGTACTGGCGGTAATCGACGGCATCGCTGTAGCGCTGTTTCACCGCCACCCGCAGGCGCAGGAAGTAGGCCGCGTCGCGGCGGTAACGCTCCACTTTGTCCTCCGGCGTGCTCTTCACAAAGTCGAGGGTGCTCAGCGCCATCTTCAGGGTGCGCACATAGAGCGAGAGGCGCTCGTAGAACCGGTCGCGCACGTCCTTGGGCTCCAGGTGGCGCTGGAAGGCCTCGGTGTCCTGCTTGTTGGGCAGGGTCTTGAACACGTCCCACAACTGCGCATGGCGCTCGGCCAGCTTGGCCACCTCCTCCTTCACGTTGGTCAGGGTGCCTTCCAGGTCCTCGTCATCGTACTCGCTCAGCTCGCTGTACTTGGTCAGGGCCTGGTCCAGCTCGCCGAGGATGCCGTAGTAGTCGATGATGTAGCCGAAGTCCTTGCCCTCGAACAGGCGGTTCACTCGTGCGATGGCCTGCAATAGGGTGTGGTTGCTGAGGCTGCGGCAGATGTAGAGCACCGTGTTGCGCGGCGCATCGAAGCCCGTGAGCAGCTTGTCCACCACGATGAGCAGCTCGGGGTCGCCTTCGTTCTTGAAACGGCTCACGATGCTCTTCTGGTAGTTGGCCTCGTTGCCGTATTGGGCCATCATGCCCTTCCAGAACTTCGAGACGCGCTCGTTGGGCTCGGCGTAGGCGCTGTCGTAGCCCTCGCGCTCATCGGGCGGGCTCATCACCACTTCATTGCTCACCATGCCGATCTCGTCCAAGTACTCCTTGTACTTCAGCGCGGCCACCTTGCTAGGTGCGGTCAGCTGGGCCTTGAAACCGCTGCCCTGCCAGTTGTCGCGCCAATGCAAACTGATGTCCCAGGCCGTGCGCAGGATCTTCTGGTCGGCTTCGTTCAGCTGGTCGGCGCGGGCGAACTTCTTCTTCAGGTCGGCGCGCTGGTAGGGGTTCAGCGGCTCGCTCACCAGGTCGAAGAAGGTGTCGATGGGCTGCTTGTCCACCTCCTGCACCACGTGGCGGCCTTCGTAGAGCAGGGGCACCACGGCGCCATCGGCCACGGCCTGCTTGATGGTGTAGGTGGGCCTTATGATGCCGCCGAACTTGCGCGCGGTGTTCTTCTCCTTGCCCATCAGCGGCGTGCCCGTGAAGCCCAGGAAACAGGCCCGGGGCAGCACCTTCGCCATGCGGGTGTTGCCGGCGCCGTAGTGGCTGCGGTGGCTCTCGTCCACCAGCACGAACACATCCGGACTGTCGGCCACCAGCTGGCCCTTGTTGGCCACGGCCTCGAACTTCTGCAGCAGGGTGGTGATGATGCGGGCCTTGGGCTCGCGCAGCAGCTCGGCCAGGTGGGCGCCGCTGCGGGCCTGCACCGCCTCGGCCTCGCAGGCCTTGAAGGTGCCGTAGAGCTGGTCGTCCAGGTCGATGCGGTCGGTGACCAGCACGATGCGCGGGTCCTTGATGCTCGGTTCCATGGCGATGGCTTTGGCCAACAGCACCATGGTGAGGCTCTTGCCGCTGCCCTGCGTGTGCCAGATGACACCGCCGGGGCGTTGACCTCCCTGGCCCGGGCCTGAACCGGGCTGCAAATGCTTCACGCGCTCCAGGGTGCTCTCCACCGTGAAGTACTGCTGGTAGCGCGGCACCTTCTTCTCGCCGTTGTCGAAGAGCACGTAGCGTTGCACGATGCGCAGCAACCGCTCCGGACGGCACAGGCGGTAGAGCAGCTTGTCCTGCTCGGTCACCTCCAGCACCTCGCCCTGCTGCTGCTCAAAGAAGGCGCGCACGTAGCGGAAGCGGTCGGCGAAGAGGGCGTCCATCTCGGCGCGGGCCAGCGGACGGTTTTTCAGCTCGTGGAGCGCGGCTTCGTCGCCGCTTTCTTTCCAGTGGCTCCAGAAGGGCGGCGGGGTGCCGATGGTGCCGTAGCGCGCATCGCTCTGGGCCAGGGCCAGCAGCAACTGGGCGTGCAGGTAGAGCGGCGGCACCTCATCGGGCTGCTGGTTGCGCAGGTGCTGGCTGATGGCCTGGGCCACCGGCGTGCCGTGCTCGGTGCTGTGCAGGTCCGGGCGTTTGCACTCGATCACCACCAGGGGGATGCCGTTCACGAAGAGCACCAGATCGGGGCGGCGGGTCTTGGCGCTGCCGCGGCGCTCCACGGCGAACTCCTCGGTGACGTGGAAGGCGTTGTTGGCGGGGTTCTCCCAATCGATGAAGCGCAGGGGGAAGCTGCGCGTATCGCCCATGATGGTCTCCTCGAAGCTGCGGCCCAGGGTGAGCAGCTCGTACACCTCCTTGTTGGCGGTGTAGAGGCCCTCCACCAGCGGCATGTCGCGCAGGCCGCGCACGGCCTGGTAGATGTTGGCGGGGCTGAACTGGTATTGCTGGCCCTTATGGGCAATGCGGTTGATGGCCCGCAACCGCTCCTCCAGCACGCCCTCCAGCAGCACCTGGCCCGCCTTGCCCTGCCGCTGCGCCAGGGCCTCCTCCGGGCTCAGGTAGGTGTAGCCCAGCTTCACCAGCAGCTGCAGTGCCGGGATCTGGCTGATGTGGTCTTCGAGGAAGGAGGGGGTGATCATGGCTTGAGCGTATCCTTCGCCTCCTTCAAGGTCTCGTTGATGTTCTTCAAAGAATCCTGAAGGTCCTTTGCGCGCCAACTGAACAATGAACCGCCCCTCTCGCTGTGGAGCTTAGGCGGGTTGTGTACCTGTTTCAGGGCTGCAAGGATCAACCTCTGCCTTGATACATTCTCAGGCTTGTCGCCATCCTGAAGGATGTCTGCATAAGCATTGATGGTCATTGATACGGCCGCCTTGAAGGCATAGTCTTCGCGCAGGTTCCTCTCTTTGCTGTATTGCGCCATTACAAAACCCATCAGCACAAAAGCCGGTGCAGTCTTTAGCAGGTTTACACCAAGGTTTGCCCACTCAGATGGAAAACCCTCGTAGGGGAAGCGATAGAAGACAGCAATTGCCCACGCAACGGCTACTGCAATGGAGACTGGCACAGCTATTCGCCACCACTTCAGGACGTCTCCTATCTCCATGCTCCGAGCATTGAACTTGGTTCCTACGCTCCCATCCGCTGCCATGCCGGTGAGCCTGATGATCTCCGCTTTCTTGCTCTCCACG
>CAZJTB010000152.1:0-6632 GCA_964548485.1 uncultured Chryseobacterium sp.
GCTCGCGCAGCTCCCAGCTGATGAGGCTCACGCCATCGGGCTGCCAGACCAGGTCAAGGTCGGTGGTGCAGGGGGTGCCGGCGCATGCGCAGCCGGGACCGGCGCCGAGCACATCGAGCACGGTGAGCGGGTTGCCATCGTCGCAGGCATCACCCGGGTTGCCGCCGGCCACGGTGGGGCATACGTCGCAGGCATCGCCTTCGCCGTCGCCATCGCCATCGGCCTGGCTCGGATTGGCCACGCTCGGGCAGTTGTCGTCATCGTCGCACACGCCATCGCCGTCGGCATCGGGCACCAGTGAGCCGGCGAGCGGGCCCAGCACCGTGACCGAGCGGCGCGCATTGGCAGTGGTGTTCGCACCACCAGGCCAGATGCCATCGGCATCGGTGATCGCCCCCACGAAGTTGTTCTGCGCATCGCGCAGCTCGATGCGGCGCACGCCGTTGGGGTTGTTCGCCCCGATGGGAATCACCAGCGCGTAGTCGCCGATGGTGCTGGGCGCGATCTGCCCCAGGATGGCGCGCACACTAGCTGGGTGACCGGCAAGGTTGTCGGTAGGGGAGATGGAGGTGGTCGCCGTGGCCTGGCGCACCTGCCAAACGCTTATCGGATCACCTGTCCCGGCCACATTGTCGAACGAGAGCACATAGGTGCCGCTCGCGCACAGGGCAGCTTTGCCGGTGAGGTAGGCACCGTCATCGAGCGTGCTTCCCGTGCGGGCCGTGGGGGCGATATCGAGTGTCTTGAAGGTCTTGCTGCCGATGAAGCTGGGTGGGCCTGCGGGGAACGACTCGAATTGGCGCGCGTACTTCAGCTTCACTTGCAGGTTCTTGTTGGCCTCGAAGCGGTCGTTGCCCGTGGGCTCGAGGTAGAGCCATACCGGTCCGCTGCTGCCGTTCGCGTCCGTTACGAAGGCATTGTTGTAGGCCGTGGTCGCGAACGACGAGCCATTCCACCAGGTGCCGGCGCCCATCGTCGTGGGCGAGGCGCCCACGGTGTCCATGCCCAGCAGCAGCTTGTAGGTCTCGAAGGGCACCAGGTTGTCGAAGCTCATGCAGACCGCGATGGCCGTGCGCGAGGTGTTGGCCGAGCTCGTGGACCGCGAGCCCATGAAGCGCGGCACCACCAATTCGGTGATCACCGGGACATCCGTGATGATGATGGTCGGGCTTCCGCCATCGTTGAGGCCGGTGCCTTCGGCCTTCAGGATGTAGTTGCCCGGGGTGTCGAAGCTGATGCCGCTGAACGAGGCCGAGCCGCCGATGGCGGTCTGGGTGAGCGTGCCGCTGATGCTGCCCGGCCCGGAGAGCACGCTGATGGTGATGCTGCCGGTGAATTCCGTGGCGATGGAGGCATCCCAGCGCAGCGCGCTCACCTGGAAGGTGGCCACCGATTGATTCACGATGCCTGCGGATGGGAAACTGAAGAAGCTCAGGTCCTGCGCGGCGCCGAGCACATCGAAGGGCGCGCTGAACGCATCGGCCAATGCATCGCCGCTGGTCGCTTCGGCCTTCAGCACCACGCCTGAATCGTAGAAGTCGTAGGTGAGGCCGCTGATTACCACTGAGCTGGTGCCGGCCAGGATGGTGCCGGTGAGCGTGCCGCCCAAGGTCCACGAGCCCTGGTCGAGAGAGATCAGCACATTGGTATTGGCGCTCACGTCTTGCGGGTTGCCATCATCATCCTGCGCCTCCACCGTCACGCTGAACGGGGTGTTCTCGATCACGTTGCCACCGCCATTGATGCTCGTGAAGGCCAGCTTCGTTGGCGTAACAACGTCGATGCCGGTGCCGCTCACGGGCACCAGTTGGCTGGTGGCGCCGGTGCTGGAGCAGGTCACATTGGCGCTGTAGCCGATGGCGGCCAGCGGGGTGAAGCGCACATCGATGGGCGTGCTGGTGACATTGCCGCTGCCCAGGTTGATCGCGCTGGTGCCGAACGCCGCCATGCCCGTGCGGATCTCGAAGCCCGCTGGCGGGGTGATGATGAGGTCGCTGGTGAGGTCGGTGGCGCTGACGCTGAACGTCGATGATGCGCTGCTGGAGCCGACGTTCACATTTCCGAATGCCCCGCTGAAGCCGGTGAGGTTCACCGCGATGGCAGGCGTGGCAACCGCTGTGATGCTGAAATTATCCACCCCGGCTAGCGCGTTGGCGCCGCTTTCGGTCACGTCCTTCCAGCGGATGTAGAGGTATTGGCCATTGCCCCAGCCCAAGCCGGTGAGGGTTTGCGTGATGGAGGCGCCGCCGATCTGGAACAAGGGGGAGATGGCTGCCTGGGTGCCGGGGGCGCCTGTGCCGGATGCCGGCGTGGAGAAGCCAGTGCCTGCGGTCCACGTGCCCGCCGCATCGTTGAAGGTGCCATCGCCGGTGCCGCTGCCTGCGAGCACGCCGCTGGAACTCACCCGGTAGGAGAGCGGGTAGTTGTTCACCGTGGTGGCCGGGTTCCGGTTCATCACCGCATCGTAGGTGATGCTCACGCTGTTGATGGTGGAGCCACTGGTGTTCTGCAGCACGATGCCGAATGCGGTGGTGATGCTCGCAGAGGCGAGTGAGCCCAAGGCCCGGCCAGGCGTCGGAGCACCGTCGAACATCACATAGAAGCCACCCGTGTTGCTGCTCCCATTCGTCCGGCCCCAGCGCGGGGTGCCCGAGCTCTGATGGTACAGATACCAACCGTTCGTGGTGCCGCCCCCTGCCTGATCGCTCACCTGAAGCATGGTGGTGGTCGATACAGCAGCAGCGGTCAACGCGCTTGCCGTCATGGATTGGAAGTCCTGCGTGTAGGTGCTACCCGTGAAGGACACCGGCTGTGCCCAGGCTGCGTGAGCCGTTAAGCACAGCAGCGCAAGTGCATTGGCAGCGCGGCGGATGTCAGGTGAGATGCGGCAAGTCGGGTTCATGGGGCGGATGCGTAACGACCGGACATTCGCAGCCCGGCTTTGGTTAAGGGCCCCGAATTTCACCCGATCCCCGCTGCCCGGCAAGGCAAGGGGAGCATCTTGTTGAAAACTTGGCTTGGCCTTTACTGGCGCACGAAGCGCAAGGCCTTGCGCTCGCCAGCCATGGCGAGGCTGAGCGTGTAGCTGCCAGCGGGAATCCCGGCCAGCGGAATCTCCATCCGGTCAATGGCTTCGCCCTTCCGGAATCGGGCCACCACACGGCCAGTGGCATCCATGATCGAGGCTTCCGCCTCCCCTTCATCCAAGCCGGCCAGGTAGAGCTGGTCGGTTGCCGGGTTGGGGTAAAGCACCGGACCAGCGGTGCCGCTCAGGAAGCGCACCTGCACGGCCGCGCTTTCCTTCCACGTGCCATCGAAGTCGGTCTGGCGCAGCTTGTAGAACGATGTGCCGGCGTAAGGCTTGGGGTCGTAGGCCTCATAGCCTTGGGCCTGCAGGCTCGTGCCCGCTCCATCCACATCGAAGAGCTCCTCGTAGCGCATTCCATCGGCGCTGCGCAGGATGGTGAAGAAATCGTTGTTGCGCTCCGATGCGGTGGTCCACTCCAGGTACACGCGGCTGTCTTGAGGCTGTGCGGCGAAGCGCAGCAACTCGATGGGGAGCGGCGAGATGATGTTGCTGAGGGTGAAGGGCCCGAAGGCGCTCACCACATCGGCCACGGCCCAGTAGGCAGCAGCGGAGCCGGTGATCTGTGGCTCCCAGAGCTGGCCCACCGAGCTCCAGCGCTGCGCCAATAGCGTGTTCGGATTGTTGTACGGCGCCACCGGCAGCTCACTCGCCTGATAGGTGAAGGTGAGTTCAGCGGTGGGCGTTCCGCTCACGTCAACTTGCCAGAAGCGATCAACCGTGGCGTCGCGGTTGTCTGGCGAAAGCAGGCCCAGGTAGCTGCCCAAGCTGGTGACCAACGTTGGCGTGGTGGGCCAAGGCAGGTTGTCGGGCGGCGTGCCGTAGGTGGCCATGGTCACCGTGCCCGCATTGCCGCTGGTGAGGTTGAAGGTGAAGGGGATGTAGGTGCTGGAGGGCCCCAGGCCGAAGGGCACCACATGCGCGCCGGTGGTGGTGCCGATGTCCCAGCGCAGCCGGCTCTGGTTGTCCGTGCGCTCGCTGCGCACATGCCGAGTGGGGCCGAAGCCGGATGCGGCGAAGATGGCGTTGGCCGCTGAGTTGGCCAGCGAGAGCACCCGGGCATTGAGGTCGATCACGCCAGCCACGCTGGCCGCGCCGGTGCCCAGGCGCAGTTGGTTCAGCACGCGCACATCGCTTCCTAGCATCACGAGTGGGGCACCGGCCGGCTTCTCGATGTTCCAATTATAGAACTGCTCTCCGCCCGTGGTGGTGATGGTCTGCGTAGTGGTGCCGCTGAATAGCACCAGCCCGGTCTGCTCGTTGAAGCCGCTCAAGGAATAATTGATCCAATTCCCCTGAACGGTGACTTGGAAATTCGATATCGTGACATCGAGCACGGGTGTGCCGCTCACATTGTCGATGGTCAGGTTCCCTTTCACCAAGGAGGTGCCGAACAGGCTCTTGGTGCCGGTGCCGGTGATCCGCAAACTGCCATATCCGTCGGTCACATTGCGCACATCCTGCGGGCCAGCGCCGGAGTAGATCGTCAAGCTCCCCGCAGCGAAGGCGTATTGATTGTTCGTGGTGCCATAAGCGCTCCAAGCCGTCGGTGTTCCGGTGATCTCCAGTGTTCCTCCCGCGTTCACGAAAAGACGATGGAAAGCCGCTCCGGAATTGTCAGCGTTGATGGTCGTCGCACGGACGTAGCCGCCATTGTTGATGGTGATGCGGCACTCATTGGCGACCAAGGTGTTGTTCGTGGTCGCGTACAGGATGCCCGGTATCAGCAGGGTGCCGTTCACCGTGATGGAGCCGCCCAATTGGGTGGCATCAGTACCTGCAAGGCCATCGATGCATACGTTGCCCGAGCCAGTGGCGCCCACCAAGGCCAGCGTTCGCCCCGCGTTGATCGTTGTGTGGAAGTTGCTCGCTGCGGAGCAGCCGTTGTACAGCATGGTGGTGCTGCCCCCGCTGAAGCGCAGGTTCACATCCATGTCGATGGTGAGGCTCGACGTGGCAAGCGATGCGCCGCTGATCGGATGCGTGACCACGGTCTTGCGGATGCGCGCCGCATTAGCCGTTCCGGTGCCACTCATGGTGATGTTGGCGCCGTCGATGCTGAGGCTGATGCCATCGAGCGTGGCGCCGTTGCCCAGGTTGCCGTTCACCACGATCTGTCCGGCATGCCCGGGAGCCACACCGTACACATGCACGTAGCTCAGATTGGTAGGGCCAGTATTGTTGTTGTACAGCCGCCCGGTGGCCTCGATGTAGAGCTCGGCGCAGTGGTAGGTGCTGCCGAATGCCGCTGTGACCGTGGTGCCGCTGCGTATCCAGACCCGGTTATTCGCGTTAGGCACCGCTGCGGCCGCAGGCGAGGAGGCCCAACTCACACCATCGTACACACGCCAGGTAGCCACGGTGTTCCAGGCGCCGCTTGACCATGATCCATAATCGTCAACCCATTGCCCCAGCAGGATGGAGGCGCACCCTAGGAGGATGGTGGCGCAGAGCGCGCGCAAGTGTTCCGAGGGTCGCATCCCTATTGAGCGCTAGACGATTACGGCGGGCTTCGGTTGCTCCTGGGGAGAGCTCCCAAGCGGAATGCGAAAGTAAGGCTTGGAGCGGTGGTTCTGCCACCCGCCCGATAAGGCTCCACTTCGGTGCGGCGGAGGGCTCAGGAACCCGGTCGGATGGGTGGGGGCACGGCTGCAGGCGGCACCCAGGAACGACGAGGGCGCCCTTGCGGACGCCCTCTTCAGGTTTGGTCGGCTAGTGCGCTATTCCGCCAGCACCAGCACGGTGTTGTTCATCACCTCCACCACGCCGCCCTTCACCGCGAAGACCTGCTCGCCGGCATCGGTCTTCACCTTCACATCGCCAGCCTTCAGCACGGTGATGAGCGGCGCATGGTTGTCCAGGAAGCCCATGCCGCCATCCACGCCGGGCACGCCCACGTAGCTGGCCTCGCCCTTGAAGAGCTCTTTATCGGGGGTGATGATCTCCACTTTCATGTACAGAGGCCTGTTGGGGGTTGAAGGTTGAAGGTTGGAGGTTGGTTCCGCGCGCGAGGACCTTCGGCCCTGATCCCGTTTCAACCATCAACCCTCGGCCAGCATTAGGCTTTGGCGGCCTCGGCCAGCATCTTCTTGCCAGCGGCGATCACGTCCTCGATGTTGCCCTTCAGGTTGAAGGCGGTCTCGGGGTACTCATCCATCTCGCCGTCGAGGATCATGTTGAAGCCCTTGATGGTCTCCTCAATGGGCACCATCACGCCCTTGAGGCCGGTGAACTGCTCGGCCACGAAGAAGGGCTGGCTCAGGAAGCGCTGCACCTTGCGGGCGCGGCTCACGGCCATCTTGTCCTCCTCGCTCAGCTCGTCCATGCCGAGGATGGCGATGATGTCCTGCAGCTCCTTGTAGCGCTGGAGGATGGCCTTCACGCGCTGGGCGCAGTTGTAATGCGCCTCGCCCACGATGGCGGGGGTGAGGATGCGGCTGGTGCTGTCCAGGGGATCCACCGAGGGATAGATGCCGAGCTCGGCGATCTTCCGGCTGAGCACCGTGGTGGCGTCAAGGTGCGCGAAGGTGGTGGCCGGCGCGGGGTC